>NZ_JBPFDQ010000002.1:0-131268 GCF_059415045.1 Ferdinandcohnia sp. SAFN-114
TATCAAATTAATGAAAAAGTGTTAAATTTAATATGGATAGGTGTTTTATATATGTCTCATTTGGCTAGGTCAGTTCAATCACCCGCCTTTTTGTTTTTGCAATGCTACCGAATTCAATCAGGTGATATTTCGGCAGATTTTACAACTCTACAAAAGAATGTTCCTGGTGTGGATAGAAAACACATAGTAGCTAGTGAAGATTGGTGGACCTACCACATCATAGATTCTCAAACTAATCTTAAAGCGGAATCTGTATTAGCTGGGCATGCAAATATTGCAAGAGGACTTCATGCTGAAAGGATGAGGCAAGACCCTGCCTTCACCGTGTATGAAGGGAAAATAGAAAGTGATACGTCAGAGTTTGATCCTCGTAACAACCAAGATATTACGATTTCTGCAGGAAAACTTGAAAAGATTGCTAAATGCCCATATGCCTATTTTTTAGAAAATGTTTTGAGACTAAAAGTAATTGAGGATATTTCCTATGACCCGACTCGATGGCTTGACGCAAAAACGAGGGGAAGTTTGCTACACGAGATTTTTGAGAAGTTCTATAAAGAAATCAAAGCCCGTAAGGAAAGACCTTCCTTCGAAAAACATATACTCTTGCTAACCAAAATAGCAAAAGAGAGGTTAGAATTTGTAAAAACGCTCGTTCCACCACCAAATGCACGAACGGAAAGACTTGAGAAGGAGGAAATAATCGAGTCGTGTGAAACCTTTTTGAGAATCGAAGAAGAAAATAATGAGTTAGGGGAACCCTTGTATTTTGAATATTCCTTTGGTGAAGACGCACCAGCAGTGATTGAACTTCCATCAGGAAAGGTTCATGTTAGGGGAATCATCGACCGAGTTGATCAGTTACCTGATGGTTCATACCATATTATTGATTATAAAACGGGAAGTAGTTGGGGATATAAGACACAAGAGTTTTTTAAAGGTGGAAGACAACTCCAACATCTCCTCTACACACTTGCAATTGAAGCGCATTTGGGAATAAAAGATGGAGCGGTGAAAAAGAGCTCTTATTTATTTCCAACCCGAAAGGGAGCAGGGAAACGATTTGAACGAGAGCAGGAAGAAGCCACCCGTACAAATGGAAAGGACATTTTAGACAAGCTTCTTTCGATTGTGGAACATGGGCATTTCACGATGACTGATGATGAGAATGAATGCAAATTCTGTGAGTTTAAACAAATATGCAGACGTTCCACATATGACAAAGAAACATTAAAACAAAAACAACAAGACGAGACGGCAAAAGGATTAACAAGTTTTAAGGGGGTGCGCGCCTATGACTAAGGTAATTGTTGATCAAGAGGCAAGAGAAAAGATTACAAATGTATTGAATCAAAACTTTCTCGTAGAAGCTGGAGCGGGTTCGGGGAAAACGACAAGCCTAGTTGATCGAATGGTCAATCTTATATATACAGGAACGGCGAAAATAGATGAGGTTGTCGCGATCACATTTACAAAAAAGGCAGCAGATGAGCTTAAAACACGATTCTTAACCGTTCTCGAAAAAAAGTGTAAAGAAGAATCAGACCTGGATGTAAAATTTCTGCTTGAAAAAGCATTGCAAAATATTGAACAAACCTTTATCGGTACGGTTCATTCCTTTTGTGCTCGATTACTACGAGAAAGGCCAATTGAAGCGGGTCTTGATGTTAATTTTAAGGAACTTGAAGATTCAGAAGATGAAAAAATTGCTGAGGCTGCATGGCTTGTTTACATACATAAGTTAGAACAAGATAACCCACAGAAAGCGAAAATGATGAAGGAACTTGCGATTGAGGAACAGGATTTGTTAGATCGCTTCCGATATATGAAAAACTATCCAGATGTTCATTGGGCTAGTGATGCAGTGGAAAAACCATATCTTGATGATGTGTTTCGTCGTTTTATATCACTTTTATCAGAAGCAAGTCGTTGCATACCAGAGGATATTCCCAAGGGACCCGACAAACTCTAGGAAGCCGTGGAAGAATCACTACGTCAAATAAGATTCAATGCCAAAACGGACTCTCTAATGATTACCATTTTTCGATTGTTTGATAAAAACTTAAAGGTTACGCAGAACCGATGGACTTCAAAAGAAGATGCTAAGGAATATGAAGCTAGAATAACCGATTTTGTTGATGCGCAAATCAAGCCATTGCTGAATAAGTGGAATGAATTTTGTCATCCATTTGTCATTGACTTATTTAATGAAGCTCTAAAAGAATACGAAAAAATGAAACAAGAACGCTCATTAATGAATTTTCAGGATTTATTGATGAAAACAGCAGCCCTTTTAAAGGACAATTCAGAAGTACGTACGTATTTTCAGCAGAAATACAAAAGGTTGCTTGTAGACGAGTTTCAGGATACGGATCCGATTCAAGCGGAAATTATGTTTTATTTAACAGGAGACGATGTTTCGGAACGAAATTGGACAAAGTGTAAACCACGTCCTGGCTCCCTTTTTGTTGTGGGAGACCCAAAGCAAGCAATCTACCGTTTCCGACGTGCCGATATTGATATTTACAATCTAGTGAAGGAACTGATTGAAGCTCATGGTGGTGAAGTTCTTCAGTTAATCATGAATTTCAGAACGGTTGAAACTGTTACAAGCCTACTAAATGGCGTATTTCAGGAGCATCTACCCGAAAAAGAAACAGTCCATCAGGCCGCATACCGTCCATTGTATTCCTATAAAGAAGCAGGTAATTCCGTTATAGCAGGGATTAAGAAACTAGTATTGTCGGATAATTTCGCAAAAAATAAAACGACAACGCTAGATGAAGATGCAAAGTGTATAGCGGGTTATATCCAAAAATTAATCAATGAAGGTCATGAGCCAGCTGAATTCATGATCTTAACTCGTCAGAAAGAGGGTATTGATGTTTACACGCGCGTTTTGGAGGGAGTAGGGATTCCAGTGAGTGTCAGCGGTGAAATGGAAATTGGAACAATTCCCGAATTCATGGACCTTCTTCGCCTTCTCGATGCTCTTGTGGATACGACTGATCAAATTGCTTTCGTTGCAGCACTTCGAAGTGTCTGGTTTGGTATCAGTGATGAGGAACTATTCCAATGGAGACAGGCAGGAGGAGCATTTTCTTTATATTCGGAAACTCCCGAAAGTCTAAATGGAGTAACGAAACAGCATTTTGATGTTGCAATCTCAAAGCTACAACAATATGCCAAATGGAAAACTACCTTTTCACCGCTTGTCGCAATTGTGAAAATAGTGGAGGATATCGGTTTATACCCAATATTCGCCGTTAAAACCTATGGTAAGAGGGAAATGACAAATCTCATCCAAATCCTTGAAGCACTGAGGGTAAAAGAGGAAGAAGAGGCATTAACCTTTAGACAAGCTGTTCAATTTGTAAAAACGCAAATTGAGGAAAAAACAAATGTTATCAGCCTTGAGGAAGACGAAAATGCGGTACGAATCATGAATGTTCATAAAGCAAAAGGCTTGGAGGCATCGATTGTATTCTTAGCCCATCCCGGTAAAAAACCTGAAATTCGCAATAAAATATGGTCCCATATCAAACGTGAAGACAATGGCGCTACGGGGTATTTTATGTTTGGAAGAAAGCATGGTCAAACGACGAAACCTGTTGCACAACCCCTGTTTTGGGAGGAACACTTAGACGAGGAGGAAGCATACTTACTAGCTGAAGAAATTCGCGTTCTGTATGTTGCTGCTACTAGAGCTGAGAAAGCCATGATCATTAGTACATTTGAGTCTAAAAATACGAAAAATCCATGGAGTCTTCTATTAGATGGACTACCTGTGCTCGAGGATATAGATATCCCAGAAGTGATAACGGATGAAAATGACAGAAAGGGAAATATCACAACTCAAGATGATTACAGACTTGAAACACAAGGATTACTGGACTGGCTCGAGGACCGAAAACAACCTTCCTATGCTACATTTAGCCCTTCTGGAGAAAAACAAGATATATTCACGCTCGGAATTGAACGTGAGGAGGGTGGAGGATTGGCATGGGGAACTGCCGTTCATGAGGTTTTTGAGGGGGTCGTTAAAGGTAAAGAAGCTGAAATCGTTATTGTATCCACCATGAAAAAACACGAAATCTCTTTAGGACGAATGGAAGAAATCGCGCAAGTTGTGGAACGTTTTAAACAATCGACGATTTGGGCAGAGCTCAAAATTGCAGATCAAGTTCTAACAGAAGTTCCTTTCACTATACAAATCGATGCAAAAGATCCTTTGTATCAATATGTCAAAAAAAGGGACAATGCTGAGATTGTTTTTGTAAATGGAATCATTGATCTCGTTTATAAACTGAACGGTTTTTGGAAGATTGTTGATTATAAAACAGACAGGCCAAGGGATGTTGAGATGCTACCAGAATTAACAAAATACTATCGAAGCCAAATCGACCTATACCAGCGAATTTGGGAAAGAATCACGGGTGAACAAGTGGCAGACAAACAGCTCTATTTTGTCACCCCAAATAAAATCATGACCCTTTAAACATCTTTTTTGAGGTATGTTTTTTTCTAAAAAACAAATTTTAACAAGTAAGTCAAATCTAAAGGGGACCAATACAATGAAAAAGAAAATTGCCATCATCGGAGGGAATGGATTAATCGGTTCAATTCTGGAAGCAGGGCTTGGTGACAAGTACGACATCACTATTCTCGATAAAAAGGTAGACAACCATCCAAATCACGTCGAGGTAGATGCAACGGATTTTGAAGAACTGATTCATAAAATTCCTGCTGACTGTAATGCACTCGTTAACCTGTTGAATGTTAAAACGAAAAACGATTTTAAAGATGTTACTCAATTTCGCAAAAAGACTGAGATTCATTTCCTTGCATCTTTTTACATTTTTAGGGCGGCAATTGAGCTCGGGATAGCTAAGGTGGTCTATGCAAGCAGCAACCATGTAACTGATTTTTATGAGAATGGTGGAGTTTCAGTATTTGGTCGTGAAATTACTGTTGATGATTATCCCTACTCAAAATCATTATATGGCACTCTCAAATTGGCATCAGAAAATATCGGGCATATTTTGGCTTATGAGGAGGAAAACAATCTTTCTGTCATTAATTTGCGAATCGGTAGTGTCAGGCGTAATGAAGTGGAGGATTTACAAACTAATCCCCGGATAAACAAAACATTACTTAGTCACAAGGATGTGATTCAGTTATTTGATTTAGCCATTCAATCAACGGTAAAATTTGGGACATATTATGGGGTATCAGATAACAAGGACAAACCTTGGTCAACGGTTAATGCAACACGTGAGCTTGGATATGTTTCAAAGATGAATGCGCAGGACGTTTTAGAACAAGCTGATATCAAAATGGATAGTTCACAGCCATATTACGAAGATCTGGAAAATCAAAATTGGCTAAACTAAAATAAAGCTAAGGCACACCAAGTGTAGGATTTTACGAATGGTTTTATACTGCAAAGCTAGATAAAAGCATACGCAAATCTTTTTTACGTATGCTTTTATCGTTTTGTTCCTAAAAAACGATACACAAATGGATGGATTTTACAATTCCTATCACTTTTTGAATGATTACTTCCTTTTTTTGGATTTTACGAATGGTTTTATACTGCAAAGTTAGATAAAAGCATATGCATTATTTATTTAAGTATGCTTTTATTGATTTTTTTCTTAAAATCGATACACAAGTGGTTAATTATTACATTTTTTATCTCTTTAGAAATTACTTCTACTACATTCTCCTTTTGATATAATAATAGAATAACCTTGAAGGGGTTGTTACTAATTTGAAAAAGAGGAAAATGATGCTACTTTTTATTGGAATTTTACTCATTATTGGGGTTGTATATTTCGGAAGTATTCATTATAAGATATCTCAGTACGTGGATGCAGTTCCTCCCAAAAACGCCGATTATTTGATTATTCTTGGTGCCAAGGTGAATGGTGAAATTCCATCACTTGCGTTACAATACCGAATCGATGCGGCAGCCAAATATGCGAAGGAAAATAAGAACACAATCTTAATCGCTTCAGGTGGCATGGGGCCGGGTGAGGATATTACAGAAGCGGAAGCGATGAGAAGAAAGCTTTTGGAAACAGGGATTTCTACATCAAGAATATATCTTGAAGACCGCTCAACAAGTACTTATGAAAATATTAAATTCTCAAAAGAATTAATACCTGAGGATGCGAAGTTAGGGATTGTAGTGACAAATGATTATCATCTTTACCGTTCAGTCCAAATTGCCAAAGACGCTGATTTGAAGGTCAAGGGACTACCGGCAAAAACTCCAAAAATTACTTTGGTAAAAGCATACGGTCGCGAGTATTTGTCCGTAACAAAATATTATGTAGAAAAGTTTTTCCTTAAATAAAATAATCATGCATCACAAATGGCGAGGAGATAATCTCGTCATTTTTTTGTAGGAAACGAATTCCATTGACTAGCCTAATAATTTTCAAATAAAATCCATAAACTACCCAAAAGCTCAATGATAAAAGGGGGCACTTTTTTGGGAAGATGTATAGTAATGGTTGTTCTTTTCCTATTTTTAAATCATTTACCTACAGAGGCAACAGAGCGCTTTGACTTTGAAAAAACGGGTAAGGCTACCTGGGAAGTGAAGACAGATGAGAAGATGGTAGCCATCACATTTGACGATGGACCAAGTCCAGTTTACACACCACAAATTTTAGATGTTTTAGCAAAGCATAAAGCAAAAGCCACTTTTTTTGTTGTTGGAAAACATGCAATTAAACACCCCGAAATCATTCGTCGAGAAGTATTGGAGGGGCATGAAATTGCAAACCATACCTTTAATCATTCAAACATAGTACGTGATTCCCAAAAACTTGAAAATGAGATTGAAATAACCACCGACACTCTTAAGGAAATAACTGGATTTAGCCCAACTCTTTTTCGTCCAGTTGGTGGGAGTTACAATGACGTTATTATTAACACTGCAGCAGAAAATGGATACCATGTTGTGCTATGGTCTTGGCATCAAGACACGAAGGACTGGAAAAATCCAGGGGTTAGCAGGATCACGAAAAGGGTTATTTCAGGTGTAAAACCAGGGAACATCATTCTTTTTCATGATTCAGGTGGAAATCGAACGCAAACCGTTCAAGCATTAGACCAAATACTCACAGAACTAGAGGAAGATGGATATGAATTTGTTACTGTATCAGAAATGCTGTTCCGGACCCAAATAAAACAAAGCAATTAGATATATATGTAAACCAAAGAATCGTCTAGGATTACCAAGACGATTCTTTTTTATCTTATTCAATGGATTCAAGTAATAAATCAACAATATGGACAGCACGGATTTGTTCCGACAAACCTTCCCGTTCGATGCCAAGTTTCATCTGTAGCAAACAACCGGGATTTGCTGTGACAATTGTTTTGGCTTGTGTATCTTTAACGTTTTTCATTTTTGAATCTAATATTTTCATCGACATTTCAGACTCTACAATATTATAGATGCCAGCAGAGCCGCAGCAGCTGTCCGCATTTTTCATTTCCATATAAGTTGCGCCATCAATAGATTGAAGTAGCGTTCTAGGCTCAGACGCCGTCTTCATTACATTTCGCAAATGGCATGAATCCTGGTAAGTGATAACTTGTGCAGGAAGGGAAAGATCTTTTTTATGAAACTCTAATTCTACCAAAACAGATGAAATATCTTTCAGCTTATTCGAAAAACTTTTCGCTCGTTCTGCCCACTGGGGGTCATCTTTTAGTAAGTGGTCATAATCGATTAAAAATGCACCGCAGCCGCCTGCATTTGTGATGATATAATCAGCTTCTATCTCTTCAAATGCCGCAATATTTTGTTTCGCCAGTTCCTTTGCTTTGTTTTTCTCGCCACTATGTCCATGTAAGGCCCCACAACAAGCCTGTGTTTTTGGGATGACAATCTCACAACCAGCCAATTGAAGAAGCTTCATGGTGGCATCATTTGTTTTCATAAACATCGTATCCATTAAACATCCTGTGAAAAAGGAGACCTTTTTCTTTCGTACACCAATTGGTTCAAGATGGTATGGCCTGTTCTTTAGTTCCTTTAAGGATGGCACTTCAGGAAGTACGCGTTCCATTGTCGCAAAGCTATCAGGTAAAAACTTCAAAAGACCACTTTTTTGAATCACTTTTTGCATGCCAGAGCGCTGGTAGACTCCAAGTAAACCTGTTAACGTACGCATCCTATTTTGATGAGGGAAGAGACCTTCAAAAACCGTACTTCTTACAGCTTTCACAGGTAGCGAATGCTTTTTATTTTGATGAACGATATCCCTTGCTTCTTCTAAAAGGTGCCCGTAATTGACGCCTGAAGGACAAACTGGTTCACAAGCTCGACAGCCCAAACACATATTTAGTGATTTTTCAAAGTCTTCATCAGGTTCAATAAGTCCGTCTACAACTGCCTTCATTAATGCAATTCTGCCCCTTGGTGAGTGAGATTCTTGATAGCCGGATTCGATATAGGTAGGGCAGGTAGGAAGACAGAACCCACAACGCATACAGTTTAATAATTCATTTTGGTCCATCCGTGATTGGAATTCTTTTTGGATTTTATGTTGCTCTTGAATCGTTGTCATTTTGAAACCACCACACGTTTTCTAGAATCCTTTGCAAACATTTTGCCTGGATTCATGATGTTGTTAGGATCAAGCCCCGTTTTAATCGCTTGCATCGCTGCAATCCCTGCAGCACCTAGCTTCATTTCAAGATAGGGTGCTTTCATTACGCCGACACCATGTTCACCCGTAATTGTACCGCCAAGCTCAATCGCCTTTTTAAAAATTTCTTCAAATGCCTTTTCAACGCGCTCAATTTCTTCACGGTCTCTAACATCTGTTAAGCAAGTAGGGTGTAGGTTTCCATCTCCGGCGTGTCCAAAGGTACAAATATTCAAGTCGTATTTTTTTGCGATTTCACCAATTGCATTTACCATGTTTGCAATTTCAGAACGTGGTACAGTTGCATCTTCCAAAATGGTAGTCGGTTTTAAGCGTGCAAGAGCAGAAAGTGCAGCCCGCCTTGCTGTACGTAAGGCTTCTGCTTCTTCCTCAGATTCCGCAGATTTCACAGATACTGCATTTTCTTCCTTACAAATCTCTTTGATTCTAGCAATATCTCGTTTTACTATTTCTGCAGGACCATCCTGTTCAATGAGAAGGACTGCTTTTGCATCGGTTGGAAGTCCAATTTTTGCGAAGGCTTCGACCGCTTCAAGAGTAGGTTGGTCAAGGAATTCTAAGGTAATTGGGATGATTTTACTTGCAATAATCTTTGAAACCGATTTTGCTGCCGACTCCAAATCCTGATAAAGGGCAAGAATTGTTTCTTTCGTTTCAGGCATTGGAATGAGCTTAAGCGTGGCTTCGGTAATGATACCAAGTGTGCCTTCTGAGCCGACAAAGAGGCGAGTGAGGTCATATCCAGCAACATCTTTTGCTAGCTTTCCTCCGGTTTTAATAATTTCACCATTCGCCAATACAGCCTCTAGCCCCATGACATAATCTCGTGTTACCCCATATTTAAGGCCACGCAAACCCCCGGAATTCTCATTGATATTGCCTCCAATTGTTGATATTTTCATCGAACCAGGATCTGGTGGATAAAATAAACCCTTCGCCTCTACAGCAGTTGTCACCTCCTGAGTAATTACCCCAGGTTGGACTGTGATTGTTAAATTCTCTTCATCAATTTCTAGTATCCTATTTAAATGTTTAAAAAGAAGGACTACTCCACCCTCAGTTGGACAAGTACCTGCACAGAGATTTGTCCCTGAGCCGCGAGGGACAATTGGAATCTTGTATTCATTACAAACCTTGACGATTTCGGATATTTCCTCTTTGTTTCGAGGAGAAATCACTGCATCCGGCATCGACTGGAATTGTGGTGTCGCATCATACGAATACACAAGTCGACCTGTTTTTGAATCATCGTAATTTTCAGGTCCGACAATTTTAATAAATTGCTGTTTTGCTTTTGTATCAATCATGAGAACGCCTCCAAAAAATCTTCTTATGTATAAGCATAAAAAAAAGCGGATATTTCCGCTATGTAGAAATCCACAAATATTTGTGGCGTTAATCAAAAATTTTTATAGATTTATCCAAAAGTAATATCCCCAGATAAAGTGCTGCTAAATCTGTAAAGTTCTTTGGATGTAAGCCGGTGTGCTCTTCTATTTTATCAAAACGATAAGAAAGAGTGTTCACATGAATATGAAGAGACTCAGCAGTTTCTTTGATGGACTGATTATTTAAAATAAATTCAATTAACGTCTTAACTAGTGTTCGATCCTTATCTAAGAGCTTAATGATGGTACGTCTCACATATTCCGACTGCACATGTCCGCTAGTTTCATGAACAAGCATTTCTAAAATGAGTTCTTCATCAAATTGTATAGAGTCATTCCGTTTTGCAACTTTAAGAGCGCGTTCAGCTTCCTCAAAAGATCTTTTTAGTAAGGGTTCCTCGCTCCCAACTCCAAACGATATCTTTACAGTAAAACTATCTTCTAAATTTCTTTTAATTAATTGAAGAATGTTTTGTGTTTGCTCTTTTGAACGGTCAGTTAAAAGGAGTAGGAAACGTTCATTTCCCCATCTGACAAAAATTTCATTCTCTGTTAAAAATGGACTTTGTTGCAGGTGATTGGATATATCCCGGAGTGGAATTTCTGTTTCACTCTTAATGAAGCCCATTACCACTTGACGTTTAAGATTAAGATCAATATTCAAATGCTCTGCACGCTTAACAAACTCTGGGGTTTTTTCATTAATGTGAAGCCAATCAAACACAAAGGTTTCAAGTGCTCGAGACTCTAATTCCATTTGCTCAGCATAATAGCTCTCTTGGATTAAGAGCTCCGTCATTTTTTTCAAGAGCTCCCCGTATGAGGATACTTTTTCAGGGTTTCCGGTTATACCGATTACCCCAACAACATTGTGCTGATAAAGAATGGGTAAATTGATGCCTGCCTTTACCCCTTTTAGGTGATTTTCCAAGTCTTTTGTGATGATCATTTTCTTTTGTTCCCTACTTGAAAGGAGGGCACCTTCGTGAAAACTTCCGATTCGACTTGAATCCGTACTTGCAATAATCGTTCCCGAAATATCTACGATAATAATATCTTCATCAATTAATCTACGTACTTCTTTAATAATTTTTTTAGCAAGGGATGGTATAAGCATAAAGATTCCTCCGAAATCAATCATTATATTCATTCTATCATTTCAAAAAAATAATGTAATTGCATCTTTAAAGCTAAAGAAGTTATTCTGTTTTATAATAGGAGAGAGAGAATGTGGAAATAGTGTAGATAGACACTTTGGAAGGGATGTTCAAATAGTCCGGTGAAAATTGACACTTCGATAGAGGAACTTCGACTAACTACCGACACGTCCTGTGTCGAACTTCGAAGTCACCACATCCTGTGGAAGCTCGTTGGCTTGTTTTTTCCGTTCCTTGGAAAAGAAAACCACTTTTACGGCGTTCAAAATCGTCTGCTCACGTATCAGTAACATACGTTCCACTACTCAAAACTGCGCCGCCTCGAAATTTCGACGCACAGGATGTGCTAGTGTCGGCGTCGCCACAGGACGTGGCGCCATCGCTGAAGTGGTCCTTTTCAACCTCCAATTTGAACATATAATAGAAGGGAAGAAAATAGATGTTTCAAGATATTTCTGTTGATGAATTACGGGAATTACAGAAGGAGAAACCGATAGCCATTGTTGATGTGCGTTCCCCTTCTGAATTTACTGAATCGAATATACCTGGTAGTGTAAATATCCCCATTTTTACGGATGAAGAACGTGCAGAAATTGGAACAGTTTACAAACAAATCAGTCCAGACGCAGCTAAGGAAAAAGGACTTGAAATTGTTTCTGCCAAGCTTCCTAATTTTATAAAAGAGTTTTCGAAACTCCCTGAAGATGAAAAGGTTGTTTACTGTTGGCGCGGAGGAATGCGTAGTAAAACATCAGCAACCCTTATTGATTTAATGGGAATCAGCTCGAAAAGACTTATTGGGGGAATTCGCGGGTATCGAGAATGGGTGGTAGAAAAACTAGAAGAGGTTGCCACCGATTTTAAACCAAAGGCCTTGGTCATTAATGGATACACAGGCTCCGGGAAAACAAAAATTTTAAATGAGCTTCAAGGTAAAGGATATCCTGTTCTTGATTTAGAAGGGATGGCAAACCATCGTGGTTCGGTTTTTGGGATGATTGGGAAGCAGCCACATAACCAAAAAGTGTTTGACTTGATGCTTGTAGAACGGATTCTGCAGATAAAAAAATCACCATATGTATTGTTGGAGGCAGAAAGCAAACGTGTTGGACGTGCGACTCTACCTGACTTTTTACTGAAATTAAAGGAAGAAGGATACCATATTTTTGTTGACCTGCCGATGGAGGAGCGCGTGTTAAACATTTTAGAAGATTACCGTCCATGGGAGTTTCCAAACGATTGTATGGCTGCCTTCCAACGCATCAAAAGGAGAATTCATACTCCAATTGCAACACAAATCGAGAAAGATCTTGAATCCGGAGATTATCATTCAGCCGTGAAACTACTATTAGAATATTATTATGATCCAAGGTATCACTTCACAGCAGAACAAATACCAGAGGACCGAAGCAAAGTACTGCATGTGAAAAAAGTAGAAGAAGCTACCCAATTAATTAAAGAGCTTATTACAGAAAAAATGTTAAAGTCACCAACAAAGTCCTAATGGAGTAACTAAGACCTAGTGCCAATTGCACTAGGTCTTTTGGCAATCTTTTAACATTTCTATAGACTTATGAATCATCTATTACTTTTTAAGTGATAAACGGACATATATTTGTCAGCTTTCGTCGAATTGCTTTTAACGTAATTTATAAATAGGGGGATCACATAAATGACGAAACGGGATTTCAAGAAAACGATTGTAAGTGGCACAGTAGCATCCGCACTTATTTTATCATTAGCAACACCAGCCGCTTTTGCAAATGAGGAAGGAACTGAGCAAGATACAGTTGTTGCGGAAGAAACGGTTGTAGAAGAAATTCCAGTAAACTATGGGGCTTCTAAAGAAGAGATTGTAGAAGAAAACGTTGGCGAAGAAGTGGCAGAGGAAGAAGCTACTGAAGATGTAGAATCAAATGAAAATGGAGAAAGCACTGAAAAAGAGTCAACTGAGGAGGAAGTTCAAGCTGAAGAAACACCATCTTTAGTACCTGGAGATTTCTTTTACTTTGTAAAACAAATGATTGAAAAAGTACGTCTTGCAGTAACAGTGGATGATTACAAGGAAGCAAAACTTCTAGCTGATTTCGCTGCAGAGCGTATCGCGGAAGCAAATGCATTATTAGTTGAAGGTAAAACAGAAGAAGCTGAAGAGTTACTTCAAAAAGCAATTGAAACTCAAGAAGCTGCAACTGAAACTCTACCAGAATCGGATGAGGTTTCTGACGAAGAAACAGAAGCTACAGAAAAAGATTCTGTTGAAGAAGAAAAAACAGAAGAAGATTCAGTAGTTACTGAAGAAGAAATAACTGTTGATTTAGATGAAGGCACAGAAGTTGAAGTGAAGCTTGCAAATAACATTGACGCATTAACGGCAGCACTAGCAAATGTTAAAAATCCAACTGCTCAAAAAGCGTTAATGAAAAATATTCAAAAATCATTTGCAAAATTAGATAAGAAGCTTGCAAAACTTGAGGGAAAGTCTGAAAAGTTTGAAGCTAAGCATAAAAATGAAGCGATCCAAAAAATAACTGAAGTACCAGTTGTTGAGGAAGAAGTAGCTGTTGAGCCAGTAGTAGTGGAAGAAACAACTGAAACAGATGTACAACCAGTAGTTGCTGCTCCAGTAGTAGAGAAGAAACAAGTAAAAGTAAACGAAAAGCGTGACCAAGCTCTTGAAAAGTCACAAGAGAAAAAACAACAAGCACAAGTTAATAAGACTGAAAAACAAAAAGAAGCAAAAGAACACAAAAATAATAATCATGCGAACAAAAACAATGGCCAAAGCAAAGGTAACAACGGTAAAGGTCAAGGCAATGGTAACAGCCAAGGCAAAAACGGAAACGGACAAAACTAATATGTAACGAATTATTTATTCAAGGGAAGAAATCAAATCGATTTCTTCCTTTTTGTCTTTTACATTATGAGTAGAAAACAACTTTTATCTTTTAACACTCTGTATAATGCAATCATACTAGGTAATAAGTAAAATGGACATAAAGTTCGTATTTTTCGGACAACTGCTCTAGCTTAGTCATAAATAAGGGCAGTTAATACTATTATTTATTGAAAACGCTTTCTATCTATAGGTTTATTTAGTTGCAATGTTGTGGCTTTAAGATATTGCAACTTCCACTATATAAAGGAGGTAAATCTATGAGTCTTTCAAACACAAGAATATCCTATCAGAATTTAAAAATGAATTTCAATGAAGTGAACCCTGGATTAACTGACCGCGAAGCCATTGAAGAATCGAATCGTTGCCTTTATTGCTATGACGCCCCTTGTATTACTGCTTGCCCTACCGGTATTGATATCCCTACCTTTATTAAAAAAATCGCGTCTGGAAATATAAAAGGATCAGCAAAAACGATAATGAAATCAAATCCTATCGGTGCTAGTTGTGCTCGTGTTTGCCCAACAGAGGAACTTTGTGAAGGAGCATGTGTTTTAAATCGTTCTACAAAACCTATCATGATAGGTAACTTACAAAGATACGCGACAGACTGGGCTATACGAAATGAACAGGTACTATTCGAACCAGGAAAGAAAAATGGAAAAACAGTTGCAATTGTTGGGGGTGGTCCTGCTGGTCTTTCGGCAGCAAGAGAACTAGGATTACTCGGTTACGATGTTACTATTTTTGAGGCAGCGGAAAATGCTGGAGGTTTAAACACTTACGGAATTGTCTCATTTAGGCTTCCACAGAACATTTCATTCTGGGAGGTTAAGCAGGTAGAAAGCTTAGATGTAAAAATCCAAACCAATACTAGAGTTGGAGAGGATATTTCGGTAGATGAAATTCTTACTAACTTTGATGCTGTGATTCTAGCAATTGGGATGTCAAAAGTACCTTCACTTGGTATTGATGGTGAAAATTTGGATGGAGTATTTGATGCCATTGATTTTGTAAAGGAAACCAAAACAAAGCCAATTTCGGACCGTTTCTTGGGTAAGAGGGTGGTAGTCATTGGTGCAGGAAATACAGCAATTGATGGAGCGACATGTTCAGTCCGATTAGGAGCTGAAAATGTAAAAATCTTATATAGAAGAACGGTTAAAGAGATGACTGCTTATGATTTTGAATATGAATTTGCCAAACAGGACGGTGTTGAATTTAGATGGCTAACAGCGCCTAAAAAAATTATTGGTGACGAACAAGGCCTTGTTAAAGCAATCGAATGCATCAAAATGGAGCTTGGTGAGCCGGGTAAAGATGGGCGGAGAAGTCCTATTCCAATTGAGGGCTCTGAGTTCATCTTAGAGGTCGATGCTGTAATTAAAGCCATTGGTCAAACAAGATATACAGAGCTTATAGAACAATTCGGTCTTGAGCATGATGGTGGAGTTGTGAAAATTAATCAAGAAACCCTCCAAACATCGAATGAAAAGGTATTTGCCTGTGGCGATGTGATCTTTGGAAAGGGCCAAGGAGAAGCAATGGTAGTTTCAGCCGCACAGCAAGGTAAGGATGCAGCATATGCGATTCACAAGGTCATGTTCGGTGCAGTTTCCGATATTGTGTAAAAAACTAAAAGGTGATAAGGAGGCTTATCAATGGCAGATTTACGAATAAATATAGCAGGTATAGAATCCCCTAATCCATTTTGGTTGGCTTCTGCTCCCCCAACAAATTCTGGTTACCAAGTGCAACGGGCATTTGATGCAGGCTGGGGTGGAGCAGTATGGAAGACATTAGGTGACCCCATTTTAAATGTCACCTCCAGATTTGGAGCTGTTAGTTTTAATGGGCAACTAGTAGCGGGGTTTAACAATATTGAATTAATTTCTGATCGTCCATTAGAGGTGAATTTAAAAGAAATAAAAGAAACGAAAAAGCTCTTTCCCAATCATACAATCATTGCCTCACTAATGGTTGAACCAAAACAGGAAAAGTGGCATGAAATCGTAAAGAGAGTGGAAGAAGTAGGTGTAGATGGACTAGAACTTAATTTTGGATGTCCACATGGTATGGCTGAAAGAGGAATGGGTTCTGCATCGGGTCAGGTACCTTCACTGGTAGAACAACAAACCTATTGGGTGAAAGAAGTTGCGCAAACACCGGTTATTGTGAAACTTACTCCTAATATTACAGATATCACGGCTACTGCAGAGGCTGCTACTAGAGGTGGAGCCGATGCCATCAGTATGATTAATACAATTAATAGTTTAGCAGGAGTTGATTTAGATACGTGGAATACAATTCCACATGTCGGGGGTAAAGGTGCGCATGGTGGATATTGTGGTCCAGCTGTAAAGCCGATTGCCCTTAATATGGTTGCGGAATGTGCAAGAAGTCCTCATATCAACATTCCAATTTCAGGAATTGGTGGAATTTCAACTTGGCAAGATGCAGTTGAATATATGTTGATGGGAGCCTCAGGAGTTCAGGTGTGTACCGCAGCAATGCATCATGGCTTTAGGATTGTTGAGGACATGATTGAAGGGTTAGAAAATTATCTGGATGAAAAAGGGATTGCTTCAGTTATGGATATCGTCGGAAAAACAGTGCCGAGATATTCTGACTGGGGTGACCTTGATCTTAACTATAAAATTGTAGCACGGATCAATAATGATGTTTGTATTAACTGTAATAAATGTCATATTGCATGTGAAGATACATCCCATCAATGTATCGACATGCTTAAGGATGGAAATGGCTACAACATTTTAAAGGTAAGGGAGGAAGACTGTGTCGGCTGTAATTTATGTTCGATTGTATGTCCTGTTGATGGGGCAATTGATATGGTTGAAGTACCAAGTGGATTACCTCCAATGACATGGAATGAGCGGCAGGCGGCACTCGGTGCAGTTAGTTGTAAAATTGACTCTGTAAAATAAAAGCTATTTCGTTCTTTGAGGGGGACTTTGGATGAAAAAAGTAATCAAGAATGGAACAATTGTAACAGCAACAGATACGTATCAAGCAGAAATTCTTGTGGAAAATGGTGTGATTAGTCAAATTGGGAGAAATTTCTCGACTGAAGGTGCAGATGTAGTTGATGCAAATGGATGCTATGTTTTTCCAGGCGGAATTGATCCGCATACTCATCTAGAAATGCCGTTCGGAGGAACAGTCTCTAAAGATGATTTTGAAACTGGAACAATTGCAGCTGCCTTTGGAGGAACAACGACGGTTATTGATTTTTGCTTATCGAATAAAGGGAAACCTCTAAAGGATGCCATTCAAACATGGCATCAGAAGTCAAAAGGGAAAGCAGTAATTGATTACGGATTTCATCTCTCTATCGGAGAGGTAACGGATGCTGTCTTAAATGAGCTTCCATCCGTGATTGAAAATGAAGGAATCACATCCTTTAAAGTATTTATGGCGTACAAAAATGTGCTTCAGGCAGATGATGAAACTTTATTTAAAACTTTAGTTGTGGCAAAAGATTTAGGGGCACTGGTCATGGTTCATGCTGAAAATGGTGACGTAATTGACTATCTTGTTAAAAAGGCTTTAACTGAAGGAAAAACAGATCCAATCTATCATGCGTTAACAAGACCACAGGAAATCGAAGGGGAAGCTACAGAAAGGGCTGCGACCTTCGCAGGACTTGCAAATTCTCAACTTTATGTTGTTCATGTTACTTGTGCAGATGCAGTAAAAGCAATCACAGCAGCAAGAGAAAAAGGATTTGATGTGTGGGGAGAAACATGTCCCCAATACTTAGTACTTGATCAAACCTATTTAGAAAAGCCAGATTTTGAAGGAGCTAAGTACGTTTGGTCTCCTCCACTTCGAGAAAAGTGGAACCAAGAGGTGTTATGGAATGCACTGAGAACCGGACAACTTCAAACATTTGGATCAGATCAATGTTCGTTTGATTTTAAAGGACAAAAAGAGCTAGGGTTAGGTGACTTCTCGAAAATTCCTAATGGAGGTCCAATGATTGAGGACCGCTTAACAGTGCTTTTCTCAGAAGGTGTCAAAAAGGGAAGAATTTCACTTAATCAATTTGTCGATCTAACATCTACCAGAGTGGCTAAACTGTTTGGGTTGTACCCAAAGAAAGGCACGATTGCGGTTGGTGCTGATGCCGATCTTGTCATTTTTGATCCGAATATCGAGCGAACAATATCTGCCGAGACTCACCATATGGCAGTCGATTACAGTGCATTTGAGGGAATGAAATTTACCGGAGAACCAGTATCCGTTCTTTCTAGAGGAGAATTTGTTATCCGTGATAAGAGGTTTGTTGGAAAATTAGGAGCAGGTCAATTTATTAAACGTGCAAAGTACGGAGAAAATTACGAAGTTGTAAAAGATAAAACGACTACAATTTAATTCCTGGGTTAAAGAGGAGGGAGTATAACTCCTTCCTCCATTTGAAATGAGGAAATGAGGTGAATATACGCTGATGTAATTCAGAATATTTAAAATAATTTTCGGGAAGGGTGTTGGAATGAAAAAAAGCAGTAATTATCTGAAATCTCCAGATTTGTTTCCAATAGGGCATGGGGCTAGAAGGATAAGTGCGTTTGGTTTCTCCGTAATTTGGGTAGGCATGGCGATATTACTAGCGGCATTCGCAATTGGAGGAGACGGCATTAAGCATTTACCTCTTGGTTGGGTAATTGTTGCAACAATTATAGGTTCAGTGTTAATTGGTATTTTCATGACGTTTATTGGCGATATTGGAGTTGAGCATGGGCTCTCGTTTCCGGTCTATATGAGGGCTCCTTTTGGTACAATCGGAACTCATATACCTTCAATAGTACGTGGTGTAACAGCTTCTTGTTGGTTTGGTATAAATACCTATTTTGGTGCAACAGCTATGAATGCGATATTAAATACTCTCGTAGGGTTTGATAACTGGTTCGTCTGTTTTATTTTATTTGCAGCCTTTCAGTTAGTAAACACTGCCCTTGGGATCAAAGCAATTGAGAGATTTGCAGATTTGGCTGCTCCAATCATCATTCTTATCTCGATATGGATGTTTATATCCCTTTCAGGGAAAGCAGCTGATCAAGGTAGAGATATTTGGACATGGGTTGAAAGTCCAGTTTCTGGCGGTGCTGCAATAACTGCTTTTATGGTTGTCGTAATGGCAAACATGGGCTTTTGGGCAACGCTGGCTGCTGACATGCCCTCATTATCCAGGTTCTTTAAAGCCCCAAAGTATGAGAGGAACTGGTTAAAACGAAACAAGGCACAAATTGCAGGAAATGTAGTTGTTATGCCACTTGTTAACTTATTTATGATTATCATTGGTGCAGTTGCATACCTTGCTGTATTAAATTATGACCCTGTTGTTGCATTGCAGGAAGCAGCAGGAGGAATTGTACTCGTTATCCTTTTATTAATGATTGTACTTGCACAATGGTCAACAAATACATCTGCTAATGTAATACCTGCTGCAACAATCTTTTCAAACGTGGGAGGGCCTAAATTTCCATTTTGGGCAGGGGTTATTACTGCAGGGATTGTAGGAATTGTTGTTCAGCCTTGGAATTTATTTGGAGTAATTATTCCAGCACTTTTAATAATAGGGGGAATTCTTTCAGCTATTGTAGGGATTTTATTTACTGATTATTACGTTTTAAGAAAGAGAAGGGTTAATGTTCCAGAACTTTATGAGAGTGAGGGGCAGTACAGGTATTCAAATGGAGTCAACTGGGCTGGTATGATCGCTTGGGTAATCGGAGGAACTGCCGCTTATTTCTTTTCTGCTTACTCTTTCTTTGTAGGCTTTGGCGTAGGAGCAGTTATTTACTATGTATTAGCGAAATATTGGTATTTTCAAAAGTTTACTCAAGCAGAAATTGTTGACCCAGACGATGAGAAATACTTAGGAATTACAGTAGGACGTGATTGGGAAATCTCTGAGAATGAAATCGTTGATGTCATTAATAAAACAACTGTTGACTTAAAGAGATAGCTTTAAACAATTCCAACAATAGCAAAAGCAAAGGGGGATTTGGTATGAGCAGTGAAGATTCGAAGGTTGTTTTGGGGATAAACGAGACACCGCCACCAGGTAAGTTTTTGATTTTAAGCATCCAGCATTTGTTTGCCATGTTTGGTGCAACCATCTTAGTTCCGTATCTCGTTGGCTTGAGTCCAGGTGTAGCCCTTATTTCAAGTGGAATTGGGACACTCACTTTTCTGATTATAACCAAAGGTCAAGTTCCAGCATATGTTGGTTCGTCATTTGCATTTATTGCCCCGATCATTGCGGCAACAGCAGCAGATGGTCCTGGTGCAGCAATGATTGGAAGTTTTCTAGCCGGTCTAGTCTATGGGATTGTTGCTTTAGTTATTAAAGCTACAGGCCATAAATGGCTAGTTAAATTACTTCCACCAGTAGTTGTTGGGCCAGTTATTATCGTAATTGGACTTAGCCTTGCACCGACAGCAGTTGGTATGGCAATGAATAACCCAAATGGTGAATATAGTCTCCTTCATTTTACAGTTGCATTAGTGACCTTAGCGATTGTTATTTTAAGCTCCATTTTCCTTAAAGGCTTTTTAAATTTAATTCCCGTTTTAATTGGAATAGTTGGAGGATATATTTATGCTGCCATTGTCGGCTTAGTGGATTTATCCGGTGTTAAGATTGCAAAAATTTTCGAAGTACCTGATTTTCTTTTTCCATTTGTTCATTATTCTCCTACTGTAACCCTAAGTATTATTGCACTCATGGTACCTGTTTCAATTGTCACATTATCTGAACATATTGGACACCAAATGGTGTTAAGTAAAGTCGTTCAAAAAGATCTCATTCAAAGGCCAGGTTTACATCGTTCGATAATGGGAGACGGTCTTGCCACAATGCTAGCAGCATTAATGGGAGGTCCGCCGAATACGACGTACGGTGAAAATATTGGTGTATTGGCCATTACGAGAGTGTTTAGTGTCTTTGTTATCGGCGGGGCAGCAGTGTTTGCGATACTATTTGGGTTTATCGGTAAAATTACAGCTCTCATTAGCTCAATACCAACAGCAGTAATGGGTGGCATATCTCTCCTTTTATTTGGGATTATCGCTGCATCTGGATTACGGATGCTTGTTGATAGTAAAGTAGATTTGGGTGATAAGCGTAACCTCATTATTTCATCCGTTATTTTAGTTGTCGGAATCGGTGGAGCCATTATGAAGTTTTCAGCTAACTTCGAAATACATGGGATGGCACTTTCAGCTATTTTGGGCGTGTTATTAAATTGGGCTCTACCTGGAGGGACTGTCGAAGAAGACACCAATATGTATGAGGCTGATATCGATAGAGAAACGACTGCATAGTACCTGAAACATTAAACAAAGGAGTGTCAGTACATGTCAGAGTATCAAGTATTTTTGCAAGAGAGAGACAAAGTGGATTATTTCCTTCAAAAAGGCTATAAAATCACTAATGTAATAGAAAACCTTAGCGGAGCGTTTGTAGATTTTGAGAAAGAAGATGAAAAAGAAACCTTACACATTATCACCCCAGAAGGTCGTAAGTATTTTGCGGTAATGCTTATTAAGCAACAAAAGGAAGGTGCATAATGTTTTTTTGTTCCAATATAAAAATAGTTGAAAGCCAGTACCAGTGGAAGGGTACTGGCTTTTTTGGGCCATTTAACAGGAAAGTATAAAAATATTTGGAAAAACACTCCTTTACTGACAAGTTATCGCGTATAATGGAACTAATCTGAAAATTCAATTTAGGAGAGCTGTAGATTGAAATCATATATTACAGTTGATGATATTTTAAGTCGAAAGAACTTTGAAAGTGTTAAAGTTATCGCAGGTAAAGAGGGACTCGGGCGACAAGTAAAATGGGTCCACGTTGTTGAAATTGTTAATATTAAGAATCTCTTAAATGGAAATGAATTAATTCTTTCAACCGGTGTTGCTTGGAGGGATAATAAGGAGAAATTTATCTCCGTCATTGAGCAATTAATTGATTCGCAGGCAGCAGGTATTTGTATTGAATTAGGAATATACACCTCATCGATCCCACCAGAAATCATTGAACTCGCAAACAAGTCCCAATTTCCAATAATCCTTTTTTTAAAGGAAGTACCTTTTGTTGAAATCACGCAAGATATTCATGGGCTACTTATTAACAGCCAATATCAAATGATTTCCAATCTTGAAAGTTACTCACAGGCATTAAATAAACGATTATTAACCATCGATCATTATGTTGAAATTCTTAAATTTATTAGAAGTTATCTCCAAGTCCAAGTAATTATCCTCTTTACGAACAGGGAAACTCAATTTATTCCAGAAGCTACCGAGCAAAAACGAAAGAAACTACTAGAAAACCTGCAATCCCAGACTGAAGATTCGACTTATATAGCCAAAATTCCGATCCATTTGCTAGGTGAAAGCTATGCAGAACTTGCAATCATTTCGGAGGAAAGAGAGCTAACCGAATTTGATCAACTCATTCTGGATCGAACTGCAACTGCCCTTGCACAGCTTTTTCTTCGTAATCTTTATGTAGAGGAAAAACATAAAGTAGAAGAAACAGAATGGATCAATGATTGGTTGGAAGGTGAACAAAACGAAGAATCGATAAAAGACTATCTAGCTCTTACTTCAACTAGTAAACCAAAAGGAGCGGTTGTATGTATTTGTAAAATAGATTCCATTGAAGATTATTCCACAAGTGATTTAACTTATTTCAAAATGTTTACCCGTGCCGTTTTTGAACAACAGGGTTTTTCCCTTTACGTAGCAGATAAAAGAAACACAATTGTTTTTATCCTTCTCAATGAACGAAATCATGTGACGTGGAAAGCGAGAGTCCAAGATGGAATCCAAAGATTAATGGACTCTGAGTCACAACTAGGTAATGACAAAGTCAAACCGATACTTGGCGTTGGAAAATTTATAGAAGAGCTCACAGATCTACATAAAAGCTATCAAACTGCGATAGAAACAATTCGAATTCAAAACCGTATGTCGGTACCAGCCCAAAGCTATTTTTATGATGACTTACATATTTTTAGGCTTATTTCGTTACTTAACAGACATATCGATTTGCAGGAGGTTGTATTAGAGTATTTGGAGCCGGTAATCGAATATGATAAAAAATATAATGGAAAACTAATGGATACACTTAAAACCTATTTATCATGTAACGGCTCGAAACAAGAAACGGCAAAGCGTTTATTTGTAGTAAGGCAAACATTATATCACCGCATTCAAAAACTAGAAAAGCTACTAGGCTCAGACTTTATGAATCACGAAAAACGGCTCGCGATTGAATTTATGATTTTATCATATGAGTTTTTAATTTCATCAAATCAACTAAAAGAGAAAAAGCAAGTTTTATAGCCCACTAGAGTTAGTGGGTTTTTTCGTGCAAAGAGTATTCATAATGTGGAAAAATAACAAGCAGTTATTTTACAGAATGTCTAATGAAAGCATTTTCATTATGAGGGATAATTTACATATAGGTTAAGGATTAACGAATATTGAAATACGAAAAAGGAGGCTGTACAAAAAATGTCAGTAGTCAAAAATGAAACAGTTGTTCTGAAAAATTATATAAATGGGGAATGGGTGGACGCCCTTGGAACTCAATCACTTGAGGTACCCAATCCAGCAACAAAAGAAACATTAGTACGTGTGCCGCTTTCTTCAAAGGAAGATGTAGATTTAGCTGTAAAAGCGGCTAGAGAAGCATTTAAAACATGGAAAAATACTCCTGTTCCCAAAAGGGCAAGGATCTTATACAAATATCACTATTTATTAATGGAGAATCATGAAAAACTAGCAAGACTTGTTGTCCAAGAAAACGGTAAAGCATATAAAGAGGCACATGGTGAAGTTCTACGAGGGATTGAATGTGTTGAATTTGCAGCAGGTGCACCTACTTTAATGATGGGTGAGACATTATCAAACATTGCAGAGGATATAGACTCTGAAATGTTCCGATATCCATTAGGAGTAGTAGGAGGAATTACTCCATTTAATTTCCCGATGATGGTCCCAATGTGGATGTTCCCATTGGCAATTGCTTGTGGAAATACGTTTATTTTAAAGCCATCAGAGCGGACGCCAATGCTAGCTAATGAGCTTGCTAGATTATTTACAGAAGCGGGTGCACCAAACGGCATTTTAAATGTTGTTCATGGGGCACATGATGTTGTAAATGGTTTGTTAGATCATCCAAATGTCAGTGCAATTTCATTTGTAGGCTCACAGCCAGTTGCGAAATATGTATATGAACGTGCAGCGCAACAAGGGAAACGCGTTCAAGCTTTATCAGGTGCAAAAAACCATCATATTGTTATGCCAGATGCAGATATGGAAAAAGCAGTAGCCAATATCATAAGCTCAACATTTGGTAGTGCAGGGCAACGATGTATGGCTTGTAGTGCCGTTGTCGTTGTAGGAGATGGAGAAAAGTTTGTATCTGCGTTAAAGGATGCTGCAGATCGTCTCACGATTGGAAATGGAATGGATGATGAGGTGCTCTTAACACCTGTTATCCGCGAGTCACATCTAAATAAAGTACTTGGTTATGTAGAAAAAGGGCTTGAAGAAGGTGCGCAACTTATTAGAGACGGCAGAAAAGAAATGGATGAAATGCCAGAAGGAAATTTTTTGGGTCCAACCATTTTTGACCATGTAACCCCAGAAATGACGATTGCTAAAGAAGAAATCTTTGCACCCGTTTTAAGCCTATTACGTGCCAAGGATTTAGACGAAGGTCTTGAATATATTCAAAAGTCCCGATTTGGGAACGGCGCGACCATCTATACAAAGGATGCTAGGGCAGCAAGACAATTCAGAGAAGAAGCAGAAGCGGGTATGCTTGGCATTAATGTGGGTGTACCAGCTACAATGGCCTTTTTCCCATTTTCTGGTTGGAAAGATTCATTCTATGGCGACCTCCATGTGAATGGTAAAGATGGAGTAAATTTCTATACGCGCAAAAAGATGATTACATCCCGATTTGATTACTAATTTGGATGAGGAGGGAAGCGGTATGACGAAGGTTACGCAAGGGGAAGACCTTTTAACAAAGGATAAGGATTATGTATGGCATGGCATGAAACCATATAATCCAAATTCTACGCTAGTCATTACGAAAGCAGAAGGGTCATGGGTGACAGACCATAATGGGAAACGGTATCTTGATGGAATGTCAGGGCTTTGGTGTGTAAATGTGGGATATGGAAGAGAAGAGTTAGCACATGCTGCATATGAACAGCTAAAGCAAATGGCCTATTATCCATTAACACAAAGCCATGAACCAGCAATCCAACTTGCAGAAAAGCTTAATGAAATGTTAGGAGACGAGTATGTTATTTTCTTCTCTAATAGTGGGTCGGAAGCAAATGAGACAGCCTTTAAATTGGCTAGACAATACCATCAGCAAAAAGGAGAACACTCTCGTTACAAATTTATTTCTCGATATCGTGCTTACCATGGTAATTCCATGGGATCTCTAGCCGCAACTGGCCAAGCGCAGCGTAAATATAAATATGAACCACTCGCACCAGGCTTCATTCATGTATCGCCACCAGACCTATACCGATCTGATGAGAAGGTGGATGCAGAAGTATCGGATTTAAAGTCTGTACAGGAGATAGACCGTGTGATGACATGGGAGCTTAGTGAAACTATAGCAGGTGTGATTATGGAACCAATCATTACTGGTGGTGGAGTCATTGTTCCACCTGATAATTACATGGCTGGTGTAAAGGAAGTGTGTGAAAAGCATGGTTCACTACTAATTGTTGATGAGGTTATTTGTGGATTCGGGCGAACAGGTAAACCATTTGGATTTATGAATTATGGTGTTAAACCAGATATCATTACAATGGCAAAGGGGATTACCAGTGCGTATCTCCCATTATCTGCAACAGCCGTCAAGAAAGAAATTTACGAGGCATTTAAAGGGTCCGAAGAATATGATTATTTCCGGCATGTTAATACATTTGGTGGAAATCCTGCGGCTTGTGCATTGGCACTTAAGAATCTAGAAATTATGGAAAATGAGAAACTATTTGACCGTTCAAAGGAACTCGGGGACAAATTAAAGGATGGCCTGATAGCAGCTTTAGTTGATCATCCTCATATAGGCGATATTCGAGGAAAAGGCTTATTGATTGGGCTTGAACTTGTCAAAGACAAACAAACAAAAGAACCGCTTGAAGTAAGTCAGGTCAACAAAGTGATTGCCGGATGTCTACAAAAGGGACTAATTATTGGTAAAAATGGAGCGACAGTAGCGGGGTACAATAATGTGTTAACTCTTGCGCCACCTCTTTCGATATCCAATGAGGACCTCGAATTTGTTCTTAGAACAGTAACCGAAGAATTAAAAGAATTGTAAAAAGGTAAGTACCAACACTCGTAATCTATTTTCATAATGAAATAGATTGCGGGTGTTTTTCCCAAGAAAAAAGAAAGGTGGATGGAGATGAGAATTGGAGTACCAAAGGAAATTAAAAATAATGAAAATCGTGTGGCCTTAACTCCTGCAGGTGTCATGCAGTTGGTTCAACATAATCATGAGGTTTTTGTTGAAACTGGTCCGGGCCTGAACTCAGGCTTTTTTGATGAACTTTATATTGATGCTGGAGCAAGAATAGTTCCAACTGCTGCAGATGCATGGGCTTGCGATATGGTGATTAAAGTAAAAGAACCAATCCAAGAGGAATTTCAATATTTTTATGATGGATTACTATTATTCACTTATTTGCATCTAGCCGCAGATCGAGAGCTTACAGAGGCTTTAATCCAAAAGAATGTTGTTGCGATTGCATATGAAACAGTGCAGTTAGAGGATAGAAGCCTTCCTTTACTCACCCCAATGAGTGAAGTAGCAGGTAGAATGGCGACACAAATTGGAGCCTCTTTTCTTGAAAAAACAAAAGGTGGGAAAGGTGTTCTACTAGGTGGTGTACCAGGTGTTAGTCGTGGAAAAGTCACCGTTATTGGCGGTGGTGTAGTCGGAATGAATGCTGCAAAAATTGCAGTGGGCCTTGGTGCGCAAGTTTCGATATTAGATGTCAGTGCTACAAGATTGCGAGAGTTAGATGATATTTTTGGAAATTCCATCACAACCTTGATGTCGAATCCATTTACGATTGGCCAAGCGGTTGCAGAATCTGATCTCGTGATTGGTGCTGTTCTTATTCCAGGCGCTAAAGCTCCGAAATTGGTGACAGAGGAAATGGTTCGTTTAATGGAGGAAGGGTCAGTGATTGTCGATGTTGCAATTGACCAAGGGGGTATATTTGAGACGGCTACCCATGTTACCACACATGCAAATCCTACATATACGAAACATGGAGTCGTTCATTATGCAGTAGGTAACATGCCTGGTGCTGTTCCTAGAACATCTACGATTGCACTTACGAATGTAACAGTCCCATATATTCTACAGGTTGCAAATAAGGGCTATGAACGTGCCTTTGCGGAAAATAGAGCCTTGCATAAAGGACTAAATGTGATTGGTGGAAAAGTCGTTTACGAAGGGGTTGCAAGAACTCATAATCTACCGTTTGTAACCACTATTTAAATAGGAGGCTGATTCTATGAATATCCAAACATTAACCATTAATAAGGAACGACTTGAACAGAGAATTACAGAGTTATCAAAAATAGGGAAAATCGGTGAAACGGGAGTGTGTCGACTAACCTTATCTAAGGAAGACCGGCAAGCGGTAGAAACGGTTAAAGGCTGGATGGAGGAAGTGGGGTTAACTGCTAGAATTGACCACTTTGGAAATCTAATTGGAAGAATGGAAGGGAAAAATCAGGATGCCCCGATATTAATGCTAGGATCGCATATTGATTCCCAGCCTTATGGAGGAAGATTTGATGGAACAATTGGTGTATTAGGCGCACTTGAAGTCATTCAAACAATGAAAGAAAATCACGTAGTTCCAAATCGCCCAATTGAGGTAGTTGCTTTTTCAGATGAAGAAGGTTGCCGCTTTAATAAAGGATTATTTGGTGTAAGGGGAATCCTAGGGAAACTCGAAGAAGATGAGTTAGATCGTCAGGATAAAGATGGCGTTACAAGAAGAGAGGCTCTCATTGAATTTGGTTGCGATCCTTCAAAATTTAAAGAGTCAGAGTATCCAAAAGGAAGCATTGGCTCATTCCTTGAGATGCATATTGAACAAGGACCTGTTCTAGAAAATATGAATAAACCAGTTGGAATTGTGTCAGGTATTTCGGGTCCATTATGGTTAACAGTTGAATTAGAAGGCTTTGCTGGGCATGCAGGTTCCGTTCCAATGCCAATGAGGAAAGATGCCCTTGTAGGTGCTGCAAAAATCATCATAGCACTCAACGAGATAGCAAGCCAGGAGCCTGGGGCGCCAACCGTTGGTACAGTGGGAAGTTTACGGGTTTTCCCGGATTCACGTAACATCATTCCTGAAAAAGTAAGTTTTACGGTGGACTTAAGAGATATTGATTTAAATAGACGTCACAAGCTTGAGGCACAATTACATGAAAAGATTAAGGAAATTACCGAGGAACACGGGCTACGAAGTAAAATTACAGAAGATACTAATAGCGAACCTCGTTATTGTGCAGAAAGAATCAAAGATATTATGCGCAATGAAATGCAAAGCATAGGATTGGAACCAATGGAATTAATGAGCGGTCCTTTTCACGACTCATTAGCCATGTCATATGAATGTGAATATGGAATGATATTTGTCCGTTGTAAAGATGGAATTAGTCATAATCCTAAGGAATTTTCAACCTTTGAAGATATCTCACTAGGTACTGAGCTACTGTATCGTACAACGGTAAGAATGGCTCAGAAATAACCTAAATAAAAAACGAATGTAGAGCTTACTTCTACATTCGTTTTTTTATCTTATTTATTTATTTGTAAAGAAATCTTTAAAGGCTTGTGTAATCTCGATACCTTGAAAGATGAACAGGCTAGTCACCGTTAACGAACATAATCCGATCATAATGAATCTAAACCACATAATTTTTCTCCTCCTTGATTTTTATAATGATGTAAAAAAATCAAAGAGCTTTTACCACATAATTAGATTGATAAAAAATGGGTGTTATCCAGATAAATTTTCGGTAGGTTTTGTTGACTTCGATGTTTTTAAAAACACCTCGCAGGACGATAAAACCCGATGTGATTGAAAAAAGCACCCAAGAAATTTTTGGTTTACCATCATCATTGGAAGAAAAATTGTCGATTGAAACACTGCTAATAGTTACTGTGTTTTCTTGAATGTCGGGTGATTTAAACGCATGGGAATGTGCGATTGTAGCTGAAAAAGACATGATCGCAACAAACATGATGATGGCTAGAGCGAATCGTTTCCTCATTTTCTACCATCTCCCCATTGTTAATGTTACTATCTTACACCCGATGAACTGTAAAATCCACAAAAATAATTTTACAAAAATTGCGAAATTTTATTTTGTAAATTGAAAAATGTGGGAACTATGTTACCCTAAAGAAGGGGTGAAGTAATGAGTAAAAGTAAACGAAATCTCCTCATTGCAATCATTGGGAGTCTTGTGATTGTAACGTTTGGTGTTGTAAGAATACTAGAAATTAGAGATAACCACAAAATGAACACACAGATTTTAGAAGCGTGTATGGACAAAGGGGAAACTGTTGTATTTGAAGCGAAAAATATCTTTAGTCTAGACGAAGTTAGCTGCGAGTAAATATGAGTATTGATCAAAATAGATTAATTCTTTTCTAAACAGGAGTTGGTAGGCTATGACAATCGAAAGACTTACTGAGGAACAATTTTTAGATTCTGTGCGTTTATCAGAATATGCATTTACATATAAGCTTTCAGAACAACAGCTTGATGAGGTTCCTAAAAAACTTAAAAACCATCAAATTTATGGAATCTATGAAAATAATAAGTTAGCTGCAAAGTTTCATCTCATACCACTCTCCACATATGTGGGGGATCAATCGTTTAAAATGGGTGGAATAGCAGGTGTTGCGACGTATCCGGAATACCGAAGACGTGGGTATGTGAAGGAATTGCTTACGTATGCGCTTGAAACGATGAGGACACAGGGATTTACCGTTTCGATGTTGCATCCATTTGATGTATCTTTTTACCGAAAATATGGCTGGGAACTATTTAGCAATCGCCTTAAAACGCTTCATAAGCAAGCTGATTTGACTATGTTTGAACCTGCAAATGGTACAATCAAGCGTTATCAATTTGAAAACGCCAATCTGGAAGAGCTTAAACAGATCTATGCGCAGTATGCAACTACATTCTCGGGGATGCTTGTTCGGGAGGATGATTGGTGGAAAAGCGTGGTTGATGATCTTAATATTGCGGTTTATTACGATCCAGCAAATAAGCCAAATGGTTATGTCCTTTATGAAGTTAAGGACAGTAAGATGACGGTTGAGGAATTTGTCCCTGTTAATGTCGAGGCCAGACAAGGCTTATGGAATTTTATATGTCAACACGATTCAATGATTTCTGAGCTCGAAATGATTTCATATGAACAAGAACCATTGTTTTTCGCATTAAAGAGACAAAAGACCGTGAAACGTGAAGTGAGTCCATATTTTATGGTGCGAATTGTTGATGTAGAGTCATTTCTACAAGAATACAAATTTGCAGGAAACGAGATGATTAAGCTTCAAATTACAGACCCATTTGCACCTTGGAATGAAAAAACATTCCTTATTAAAGATGGCAAGGTTCGTATTACCGACGACACAGATGGAGCGATTAAACTTTCGATTAATGCATTGTCCACGGCCCTCTTCGGTCATCAACGTCCGAACGAACTTTTTGCAGTTGGTATGATTGCAGGATCAGAAATTGAAATAGAAGCATTTGAAAAAATGATTCCGAATCGTCCTGCATATATGTATGATTTCTTTTAAGGGGGAATCTGTTTTGAATTCTTTAGAGTATGCAAGAAAACTTGATAGAGAGGATCCGTTAGCTCCGTTCCGTGATGAATTTTATATAAAACCGGATACCATCTATTTGGATGGTAATTCACTTGGACTGTTATCAAAGCGGGCAGAACGTACATTACTTAGTTCATTAGAGGATTGGAAAGAATATGGGATTGATGGATGGACACAAGGGAGGAAACCTTGGTTTTATATGTCTGAACAGGCAAGCGAATTACTTGCTCCGCTTGTTGGAGCATCACCTGAGGAAGTGATGGTAACGGGTTCAACGACGGTGAATCTCCATCAATTAGTTGCCACCTTTTATAAGCCAAAAGGGAAACGTACAAAGATTGTTGCAGATGAATTAAATTTCCCATCTGATATTTATGCCCTACAAAGCCAGTTGCAAATTCATGGACTTAACCCAGATGAGCATCTTATCAGGGTAAAAAGTCATGATGGAAGATATATTGCTGAAGAAGACATCATTTCGGCTATGACCGATGAGGTGGCTCTGGTGGTTTTGCCCAGCATATTGTATCGAAGTGGTCAAATCATAGATATGCAACGTCTCACTTATGAAGCGCATAAGCGCGGAATTTTAATCGGGTTTGATGGCTGTCATTCAATCGGTGCGATTCCACACTCCTTTTCTGAATGGGATGTAGACTTTGCCTTTTGGTGCAATTATAAGCATCTTAACGGTGGGCCTGGAGCGGTTGCAGGATTGTATGTGAATCGTAAGCACTTTGGTATATTACCGGGTTTAGCGGGATGGTTTGGATCGAATAAAGAAAAGCAATTTGATATGGAACATACGTTTACGCCAGCGGGCAATGCGGGGACCTTTCAAATTGGGACTCCTCATGTATTAAGTTTGGCACCTTTACTAGGTTCACTTGAAATGTTTGCTGAGGCAAGGATTGAAAATATTCGGAGTAAATCTCTTGGATTGACTAATTTTTTAATTGAACTAATCGCTTCTGAACTAACATGTATGGGTTTCACGATTGGCTCACCCCGTGATAATTCTATTAGGGGAGGTCACGTAAGTCTCGAGCATAAGGAAGCAGCACGAATTTGTAAGGCGCTAAAAGAAAATGGAGTGATTCCAGACTTTCGAGCTCCAAATATCATCCGACTTGCACCAGTGCCCCTTTATAATTCCTATGAGGACGTTTGGAAAGTTGTTCAGATGTTAAAAACAATAATGGACGAAAAACAATACGAAAAATTTAAAAATGAACGAGACGTAGTAGCGTAAAGGTATACCAACCCGGTATACCTTTTACAGCTTAAGGGAGGAATTCATGTGGCAATCGTGGCTGGTTCGAAGTTCGAAACATACAAACAAAAAATTTTATCCTTGCCCAGGGACTATAAGGAAGAAGGCATTAAGAGCAAGACATTTTTATTGGAAGTGGATGAAAAAAAGCACCTCGAAATTTATTATGCCCCATTTGAATACGTAAATGAGTCTGCAAAAGTTATGATAGTCGGAATTACACCAGGACTACATCAAATGAAAAAATCATTTTCAACAATCCTTGATCCGAAAAATAAAGGTCTATCTGATGAGCAACTCTTACACGAGGTGAAAAAGAATTCAAGTTTTGAAGGTCCGATGAGGAAAAATCTGATTGGGATGCTCGATGAACTTGGGTTACACTCATACCTGGGAATTGAATCTACCAGTGAGCTTTTTACGTCTGCCAGTCATCTTGTTCAAACAGCTTCTGTTATTAGGTATCCAGTATTCTATAAGGGGAAAAATTACAGTGGCTCAACTCCAAAGATGTTAAATACGGAATTGTTAAAGAAGCATATTATGGATAGTTTTACAGAAGAGTTAGTGCGTATTCAAAATCCACTCATCATTCCTTTAGGGGTTAATGTGACAGCAGTGTTCAACTACCTAGCAGAAAATGGGTATGTATCCTCAGATAACGTTCTTTATGGATTTCCACATACCTCAGGTGGAAATGGTCACCGCCATAGACAATTTGCTGAGAACAAGGAGCAGATGAAGAAAAAGTTAGCTAGTTATTTTGGATAAAAAAACTGCACCTTTATTATAGGTGCAGTTCTAGTTATCTAGCTTCACTAGCCATCGTCTTTGGGTTACAAGTCAATAGCTTCTGAAGGTAAAAAGCACTTTTCTTGTCTTTTTGTTGGTGAGGGTGACTTGAGCTTTACGTTTTAGTCTTCGATTTTTATCACGATTTTTCCGAATTGTTCAGCTTCGTCAATACGCTGCATTGCTTTTTTAGTTTCTTCCAGAGGGTATACTTTATCAATTACAGGTTTAATTTTATGTTCATTGACAAATTGCAACATTTCATTAAACTCTTCTGTACTCGCCATGGTGGAGCCAAGTAATGTATATTGACCATAAAAGAATTCACGAAGATTGAAGTCCACAGAATCACCAGCAGACGCACCGAATGTTACCATTTTTCCACCCTTTCGAAGCTGTCCAAGTGATTTATGGAATGTCGCTGCTCCAACTGTTTCAACTACGATATCTGCTTTTTCTCCATTTAACGCCTCATTCCAGTTACCATTGCTATCAATCGCTACATCAGCGCCTAATTCAAGAGCTTGTTTTAGCTTCGCTTCAGAGCGAGAAGTAACGATAACACGAGCCCCGATTGCTTTCGCAAATAGTAAAAGGAACGTTACGGCACCACTTCCGATTCCAGGTAATAAGATAGTATCAGTTGGCTTTACATTTGCACGAGTGAATAATGCGCGATAGGCAGTCATGGCTGCAAGAGATAAGACTCCAGCTTCATCCCATGATAAATGTGCTGGCTTTGGACCAACATTATCCGCAGAGATTGTGATTTTTTCGGCAAAGGTTCCGTGATCGGGTAATCCAAGAATCTCATGACCTTCAGGTGGAGCATCGCTATTTTCTTTCCAGCCTAAGGAAGGATTGAGGATTACTTCATCCCCAATCTTAACATCTTCAACACCAGGGCCAACCGCTTCAACAATCCCAGCGCCATCCGACCCAATTACTAATGGGGGATCTGTTTCTTTATGTCTATGTAAAACAAATAAATCACGGTGATTGAGTCCAGCGCTTTTTAGCTTAACCTTCACTTCACCTTGTTTTGGTTCAATCTCATCAATATCGGAATAGGATGTTCCGTCCATTCCAGGAACTTTGTAATGTACAAACGCTTTCATGTTTTTCCCCTCCTAAATTGTCTAAACGATAGTTTCATTTTAATAGAATTCTACAGAACATTTCAACTAATTGGATTGTAGAGGGGATGCGTGTCCGATTTTTTGACTTGGAGTAAGGAAAGGTAACGCAAGAGTGGGATACGTACCGGATTGTTAGATTTGAAGAGTAGAAGAGTAATGAAAAGGCCAAATTTGTGGCTAGGTAGCCTACTACACACTTAAAAGAGGTCACTTATTGGATAAAATTAGGAGAATGCGAACCAACAAAATCGCAAAACACGCCCGCATCTGGATAAAATTAGGGAACAGCGAACCAGCAAAGCCGCGAAAGACGCCTGCATTTGGATAAAATTAGGGAACAGCGAACCGGCAAATCCGCGAAAGACGCCCGCATCTGGATAAAATTAGGGAACAGCGAACCAGCAAATCCGCGAAAGACGCCCGCGTCTGGATAATATTAGGGAACAGCGAACCAGCAAAGTCGCGAAAGACGCCCACATTTGGATAAAATTAGGGAACAGCGAACCAGCAAAGCCGCGAAAGACACCCGCACCTAGATAAAATTAGGATACACCGAACCAGCAACACCGCGAACATAACACTCTGTTCCTAATAAAACAAAAATATCCCTACCCACCTATACTCAACCCGCCCATCTATCCTATACTAATAACAAATATCAATCGGAAAGGGTTACACAAAAATGCAAATAAGACTAAAAGATTACGGGATAAATATCGGTAACTTACCAACAGGAACTTTAAATAAAATCACAGATGTAAAAGGCGTGAGAGTCGGCCACTCCACCATATCCGACGGGGATATCCAGACAGGGGTGACAGCCATCATCCCGCACGACACAAATATTTTTAACAATAAAGTGGTTGCTGCTTCATATGCTATGAATGGGTTCGGAAAGACGATGGGGACTCTTCAAATCGATGAACTGGGCACAATTGAAACACCTATTCTGCTAACAAACACGCTAAGTGTGGGGGTAGCAGCCAATCACCTTATCAGTTATATGCTTGAGCAGAACAAAGAAATCGGTGATACAACCGGGACAATAAATCCTGTCATCGGCGAGTGCAATGATATGTTATTAAATAATATCCGAAAACAGTCAATTAAAGAAACGAATGTCCTGGAAGCGTTAGAAACAGCAACAACCAATTTCGAAGAAGGCAGTATAGGAGCAGGTGCGGGAATGAAATGCTTTGGGCTAAAAGGGGGGATCGGTTCCTCGTCACGAATCCTTACATATCCTCATGGAAACTACACCCTGGGCGTCCTGGTGCTATCGAATTTTGGGGAGATTGATCAGTTTCGCCTAAACGGAATCCATGTGGGTCCAATCATCAAAGAGAAGATCTCGTCAAAAAGTGAGAAGGGTGACAAAGGCTCCATCATGATCATCATTGCAACTGATTTGCCGGTGACTTCACGTCAATTAAAGCGAATCATCAAACGTGCATCAGTGGGACTTAGTAGAACAGGTTCTTTTATTGGAAATGGGAGTGGGGATGTTTTCATCGGTTTCTCAACCGCAAACACAATCAGTCATGAAAATAAAGGGGAACTCCAAACTATAAAAGTCATTCATGAAGATGACTTGGATCAAGCCTTTTTAGCAACAGCAGACGCTACAGAGGAAGCGATATTACAATCATTACTAACTGCGAAAACGACAATAGGCAGAAATGGAAATACACTGTATTCATTGGCAGAACTGATGAGTGAGATCATTTCATAATGAGGGGGAATAAATATGAATAAGCCGATTATTGGTGTTACCTCGCATGTTGAGTTGGATTATAAACATACGCTGTCGAATGATTATATTCAAGCTGTAATTGGAGCAGGAGGAATTCCGGTTATTTTGCCAATTGGCATTGATGAAGATGTTTCACAGATTGCCAGTAAGATAGATGGGCTTCTACTGACAGGGGGAGGGGATATTGACCCAACCTTATTTGGAGAGGAGCCACATCCAAAGCTCGGGACGATTTCGCCAGGAAGAGATGATTTTGAGCCAGCCATCATTCAGGAGATATTAGATGCAAATAAGCCAATCCTTGCAATTTGTCGCGGTATCCAGATTTTGAATATTGCACTTGGTGGGGATATGTATCAGGATATTTATGATCAACATGAAACCGGGCTACTTCAGCACTCACAGAAGGCAACAAGATATCATCTTGCCCACTTTGTGAAAGCAAAGGAAGGGAGTTTGCTAGAATCTATTGTTGGGTCTTCTGAATTTAAGGTGAATACGTATCATCACCAGGCAGTTCGCCATGTACCATATCCACTTGAGGTTTCAGGGGTTGCATCAGATGGAATCATCGAGGCAATCGAAAGCAAGGGACATTCTTTTGTGTTAGGCGTGCAATGGCATCCTGAAGGCTTGGCGGTCAATGGTGATGAGATTGCGAAACGTATTTTTACAAGATTTGTAGAAAGTTGTTAAGAAAAAAGGAGTTAAGTCTTATACACAGGACTTAACTCCTTATCTTTATCCCCAGTACTCTAAATACTCATAATTGTCAGTGGGAACTCTTTTGATTACTTCATTCGCTTCATTACGATAAATTTCATATTCACGGTAGATGTCAACCTTATTACCGTTGACAATCTCAGTGTCAACATACTGCATCTCCAATTCTAGAATCAGTTCCTCTTCTGAAGTATCCTCTTCCGGATTTGCTGTTACTTCTTCGTCCGAAGACATACCAGATACAGAAATTGCATTTTTGTATTCATAGACATCATCTGATTCAATTACACCGGTCACAAATATAATGGATAGAATCCCGATGGCGGTCAACAATTTATTCAAAGTTACCAAACTCCTTTGTTCCATATCTATTACTCATCTATATGCATTCGAGAAAAAGATTAGGACAACTAATCCCACGGGAGTTGGTAAAAGTCTGTTATCGGATACGATCCTTTCGAAAACCATCATATATACTAATTGCCGCAGATACTAAGAGAATAGTAATTACACCAATAATAAACCTAGAGTTAAAGTGATCTGGGTTCATGGTGAAAAGGTCTTCGGACATATAGGTGATAAAGGCCTGGTTCATGATATTCGGATGTATGAATATCACGATGAATACAATGGCTCCGATTAGTTCGACAGCAGCATTAGAGAAGGCCAAGCCTTTCGTCCATTGTCCCTTAATTAATTTATATAAAGCAAGTGAAATTTCTGTAACAATCACAATAAGAACGATTGGCCAGAACTGTAACAAAACGTCTTGATTTAAGGCTGGAATTACAAATTCAAGTCCATCTTTCCCGCCTTCGTAGATACCTAAAAGCTGATTTGCTTTAAAATATAGAGTTGCCCAAATGGCAGTCCATAGTAAACCTCCAAAAACTTCAAACTTTGAGATCGCTTTTTTCTTTGGGATATAGGTTATACTTTTTAAATCATCTGGAGTCCATTTTTTTAGACTGGCTGTTAATGGTTGGTCATCTTTTGATTTATCCGTTCTTTCGATAATGGCAAACACAATTGTCAGCCAAAAGAATGTTTGTATTGATACTTCAATAATTCTCCATATGCCGAAACCGACAATTTCCAATACCATATTAATGATGGTTTCCTCACCTTGTTGCCCAAGAAAATACTCAGGGATGATTGCGATGAGTGAGATAACAGCCGCAATCGGTATAATCATTTTTAATAAAGTAACATACACATCAAAATAACGTGGTCCAATAAGGTACATGGGCCGATCAAGATAACCACTGGCCAATTTTGCCGGGCTCCCTAATTTTTCTAACGCGATTTTTACATCTTTTTCATTGTAATCATCGGGCAACATGTCCTCGATTGTCGACTGCAGTTCAAGAGCAATGTCATCTCTCACTTTTTCAGGAAGTAGTCGCGTGACTTCCTGAATGTAAATTTCAATCAGATTCATAATCTTCCTCTCCCTCTAATAATTTATATAGCTCTCTCGAATTTTGAATCCATTCCTTTTTTAATTGTAAAAAGGTTTCGAGACCGTATTCACTCAAAACATAGTACTTTCTGGGCCTACTCTCCGTTGTGTCCCAATTGCTTGTCACTAGTTCCTGTTTTTCCAGCCGACGAAGCAGTGGATATAACGTACTTTGCTCAATGTTGATACCTGACCCCTCTAATAACTGGACTAGGGAATAGCCATATTGTGGGGTTCGTAATTGACTCAAAACCGCTAGTGTCAACGTTCCTCTTCTTAGTTCAGTTATTAATGAGTTAAATAAATCACTCATTTACCCACCTCATTTTTATTACTATATGACATACAGTATTTGATTTATACTATGTATCGTACACTATTGTTGTGAAGAAAACAATTCTTTTTTTAAAATTGGGTGAATTAATTAATTCGCTTTATTAGGGATAAAATAAATCTCAACAAACTAAAAAGGAGTTTTATGATGGCTGCTTCACAGCTCTTACTAAGGATCGCTATTGCTTTTGTTGTGTTATTTGTACTTGCAAGAATAATGGGAAGAAAAGAAATCAGTCAAATGACATTTTTTAATTTTGTTTCTGCCATTGCTATAGGCTCTATTGCCGCAAATTTTGCAATGAATTCAAATGTAAGTATATTAAATGGGGTACTAGCGTTAATAGGCTGGACTGTTTTTACATTAACGATTGCTTTTATTGATATAAAGTCGAAAAAAGCAAGGAAAGTAACAACAGGGGAACCGATCATTGTGATAAAAGAAGGAAAGGTTATGGAGAATTCACTTCGTTCAACACGACTAGATATGGATACCCTTAATTCAATATTAAGACAAAAAGGGTACTTTTCTATTAAAGATGTACAGTATGCCATCTTTGAAACTAGTGGCCAACTTTCGGTGATGCCATACGAACATAAAATGCCTTACACAAAAGAGGATGCCAGTGTTAAGAGTAATCCCTATATATATCCAACCTCGACCGAGGTCATCTCAGACGGTGTAATTAATAACATGAATCTTTCTAGATTAAATTTAGATACAAACTGGCTAAACCAACAATTAAAAAATGCTGGGGTGACGGATGCATCTGAGGTCTTTTATGCAGAGGTACAAAAAGATGGGACACTATACATAGACAACATAGACGACAATCTGATGCATTAAGCCTCTGGAAAAAATGTATAGGACTTAAAAAGAATGACAGCACAGATTCATATGCTATAATAGAATCAAATTGAATAGTGCAGGGGAGCTCACACTTGTGGGCTGAGAGTAAGCAAAATGTAGCTTTGACCCTTTACCTGATTTGGATAATGCCAACGTAGGGAATGTGTGTAAGTATGACGATTCATGCGGTATATCTGTTTCAGGTATACCGCATTTTTTATTTGAATGGAGGATTACCATGTTTGAGCAAATCTTAAAAAACGTTAGACAAAAAACACCGCTCGTCCATAATATTACAAACTATGTGACGGTTAATGATGTTGCAAATATTGTCCTTGCTTGTGGAGGTTCACCAATTATGGCGGACGATCCAAAAGAAGTGGTGGATATTACAAGTATTTGCAATGCGCTTGTGATTAATATCGGTACATTAAATGAGAGAACGATAGAATCTATGATTTTAGCAGGGAAGGCAGCAAACAAACTAGGACATCCTGTTGTTTTGGATCCAGTTGGAGCAGGGGCGTCCAGCCTAAGAACTAATACTGTTTATCAGCTTTTAGATGAGATACGATTTGCTGTTATCAGAGGGAACCTATCAGAAATAAAAACGGTGCATGCAGGCAGTGGAAATACCAAAGGTGTGGACGCAGCTGCAGAAGACGTCATCAATGAAGGTAATCTCGAAGAAATGATTCAGTTTGCTAAACAGGTAAGTAAACAAACAGGTGCAGTCATTGTAATCACAGGTGCTATAGATATCGTTGCGAACACGAACGAAGCATTTGCAATCAGAAATGGCCATCCGTTGATGTCGAAAATTACAGGGACAGGCTGTATGCTTACTTCTGTTGTAGCTGCTTATTGTGGAGCGAATCCTAGTGAAATTTTAAAGAGTACAGCCGCAGCTGTGAGCGCAATGGGATATTGCGGTGAATTAGCTCATCAAAAAATAGAAGAAATGGATGCAGGAACTTCATCATTCCGTATGTACTTGATTGATGTGATGAGTAAACTAAATTTTTTGCAACTGCAAGGTGGTATGAACATTGAAAATCGATAAAAAATTTATGCAACTATATGCAGTAACAGACCGTGCCTGGACAGGCAGCCAAACCTTAGTGGAACAAGTCGAAGCTGCGTTAAAAGGTGGTATTACATTCCTTCAACTAAGAGAAAAGAATCTTGGGTATGATGATTTTTTACAAGAAGCTATTGAACTTAAAATGTTAACGGCTTTTTATGATATTCCTTTTGTTATTAACGATAATGTTGAAATTGCGCTAGCTTGTGATGCAGATGGTGTGCATGTTGGTCAAGAGGATATGCGGGTTGAAAAAGTACGTGAAATGATTGGCACGGATAAAATTCTAGGCGTGTCGGCTCAAAATGTAGAACAAGCTATTGCTGCTGAGAAAGCTGGTGCAGATTATCTTGGTATTGGTTCGGTATTCCCAACAGGTACAAAAAAAGACGCGAAACCAATGACATTCGAAACCGTGCAAGAAATTTGTAAGAGTGTTTCGATTCCCATCGTTGCAATTGGTGGGATTAATAAAACAAATATTTTAGAGTTAGTTGGAAGTGGGGTAGACGGTGTTGCGGTTGTATCGGCAATCTTTGCACAGTCCGATATCACAGCCGCTACAAAGGAGTTAAATAAGCTTTCAGCAACGATGGTAGGGAGTGGAAAATAATGAAAAAGGTATTGACGATTGCAGGATCTGATTGTAGTGGAGGAGCTGGAATTCAGGCAGATATTAAAACAATTACAGCCCATAATATGTATGCAATGAGTGCAATCACAGCTCTTACTGCTCAAAATACAACTGGCGTATACGGGGTTCTCGATTCGACTCCTGAATTTGTCGGGCAACAGCTGGATTGCATCATGACTGATATTTTTCCTGATAGTGTAAAGATCGGCATGGTGTCATCTCCTGAAATCATCCATAAAATCGTGGAAAAACTAGAAGAATATAAGCCTTCAAATATAGTAGTGGATCCAGTCATGATATCAACTAGTGGGAGTAGACTTTTGAGTGAATCGGCAATGGACGCCTTGATTAGTCAATTAATTCCGCTTGCTACTATTATTACACCCAATATTCATGAGGCTGAGGCGCTTGGTGGGATGGAGATTACCACGAAGGAAGACATGCAAGTGGCTGCCCAAAAATTGTCCGAAACCTATAAAGGGGCCATTTTGATTAAAGGTGGACATCTTGAAGATACTGCGGATGACCTATTATATAATAATGGCGAGTTCACATGGTTCCCTGGAGAACGGATCAGTAACCCGAACACGCATGGCACAGGTTGTACACTCTCATCAGCCATTGCTTGTAATTTAGCAAAAGGCCATGATATTAAAACGAGTATAAAAGAAGCAAAACAATATATTACGGGAGCAATCGAAGCGGGACTAGACCTTGGAAAAGGCAGTGGACCATTGAATCATTGTTACGCCCTAAAGAACTAATTAGAGTTGCAGCGTCTGAAGCAGTTGTGTCAACTTCTGACAAGGCACCGCCGAACAAGGGGGATAGTGTCTGAAGCCGAGGAGACTTCGGACAAGGGACCGCCGAACAAGCGAGATAGTGTCTGAAGCGGAGTTAAATTCGGACAAAGAATCGCTGAACAAGCGGGATAGTGTCCGAAGTCGAGGAGACTTCGGACAAGGGACCACCGAACAAGTGGGATAGTGTCCGAATTCGAGCAAACTTCGGACTTGGGACCACCGAACAAGCGAGATTGTGTCAGAAGTCGAGCAAACTTCGGACAAGGAATCGCCGAACAAGCAAGATCGTGTCCGAAGTCGAGCAGACTTCGGACTTGGAACCGCTGAACAAGTGAGATTGTGTCAGAAGTCGAAAAAACTTTGGACAAGGATTCGTAGAACAAGTGAGATAGTGTCCGAAGTCGAGCAAACTTCGGACATGGATTCGCCGAACAGGCAAGATTGTGTCTGAAGTCGAGCCAACTTCGGACAAGGAATCGCCGAACAGGCAAGATTGTGTCTGAAGTCCAGCAAACTTCGGACAGGGATTCGTAGAACAAGTGAGATAGTGTCCGAAGTCGAGCAAACTTCGGACAAGGAATCGCCGAACAGGCAAGATTGTGTCTGAAGCCGAGCCAACTTCGGACTTGGGTTCGTAGAACAAGTGAGATAGTGTCCGAAGTCGTGCAAACTTCGGACATGGATTCGTAGAACAAGTGAGATAGTGTCCGAAGTCGAGCCAACTTCGGACTTGGGTTCGTAGAACAAGTGAGATTGTGTCCGAATCCGAGCAGACTTCGGACAAGGGACCGCCAAACAAGCAAGATTGTGTACAAAGTCGAGCAAACTTCGGACAAGGAATCGCCGAACAAGCGAGATAGTGTCCGAAGTCGAAAAAACTTCGGACTTGGATTCGTAGAACAAGCGAGATAGTGTCCGAAGTCGAAAAAACTTCGGACTTGGATTCGTAGAACAAGTGAGATAGTGTCTGAAGTCGAGCAGACTTCGGACTTGGAACCGCTGAACAAGTGAGATTGTGTCCGAAGTCAAGTCAACTTCGGACAAGAGACCACCGAACAAGTGGGATAGTGTCCGAAGTCAAGCAAACTTCGGACAAGGAATCGCCCTACAAGTAAGCCAGAGTCTGAAGCGGATACAACTTCTGTCTTGGCACCACCGAACAAGCGAGCCAGTGTCTGAACCTGAGAACACTATTAACATTAGATGTGTTTTACTTCGGAGATGATTGATTCTATTAAGTTTGCAACGCTTTGATTCTTAGCTAATCTTGGACTTTGTCCAGACCAAAGGGACATGAAGTCTTTATTATTCTGCGAATTTGATGCCTTTCGGATATCCTGGGTAAGTGAATTTTGAACAGGGAACTCTGGGAGGTTTTTTTCGTGTTCCTTCATGTTTTCAATAAAGGGATTGATGAGTCCTCGTGCCCATTTACCAGAAAATGTACGGGTTACGACCGTTTCGTCATCAGACGCATTCAGAATGGATTTTTTATGGATAGGATGTGCCCCACTCTCAATGCATGTCAAAAATGCGGTCCCCATTTGAACAGCCTGTGCACCTAAGCAAATAGATGCCTTTAATCCTCTGCCATCCATGATTCCACCAGCGGCTATGACTGGAATCTTAACGTTATCAGCCACTTGTGGTATAAGTGACATTAAGCCAATTAAGCCCTTGTGCCCGTTATGAATAAATCCTCCACGATGCCCACCAGCTTCACTGCCTTGAACAACAACTAGATCCAATCCTGACTTTTCGATTTCTATGGCTTCTTTAACAGATGTTGCTGTTCCCATTAAAACCATCTGATGTTGTTTTAATTTGGAAATCAATTCTTTTGAAGGAAGACCAAATGTAAAGGAACAAATAGAAACCTTTTCCTCAATGATAACGTTAATTTGCTCATCAAACTTCTTTATTGTATCCGTAAATGAAGGGATCTCAACATGTTCATTTGGAGGTATGTTTAATTTTTCACGAATCGGATTAAGTAATTGATTTGCTGACTTCACTTCATTTTCTTTAGTATGAAATTTGGTTGGAACAAATAGATTAACTCCAAAAGAATGGGGCGTAAGCTTTTTGATTTCACTAATCTGTTCCTGTAATTGCAAAGGCGTCATGTATCCGGCACCTATCATACCTAAGCCTCCTGCATTTGATACAGCAGAAACTAATTCTGAAGTTGTAACACCACCAGCCATTGGAGCTTGGATAATTGGATGTTCAATCTTTAGCAGTTCAGTAACTTTGTTTTTAAGCAAAACGAATCCTCCTAAATGAAAGAAAGTGGGGGTCTTGCCCCCACTTTGATCTTAAAGTTTTGTAGCTTTTAAAACAAATGCTTCTCCTTGGAAGGAGATGATTTTATCATTCTCAATCTGAATACGAAACTTTTGTTTGACCTTTTCGGAAGAGTTTCGCATGTATTCATTCAGTTCGGCCATTTCGTTATCTGAAAGATTCATACGGTTACACCAACTTTCAAAGTCAAATGGCTTGTCAAAACGATAGAGTTCTTGGATTTCAAAGCCTTCATTTTCTAGCATTTGTAGCCATTCAGTCTTTTTCCAAGCACGAAAATGACTATAGTCTCTCTTTTTTTCAACAGTATTATAAAATTCATCAAATTCCTTGTTTTCAGGAGCTACATTATCATCTAACAAGAACTGTCCACCTGTTTTTAAAACACGCGATACTTCACTCACGAAGCTTGTAATGTTAGGGAAATGGTGAGGAGCAATTCTGCAAGAAACAATATTGAATGATTCATCTGAAAATGGTAGTTTTTCGGCATCACCTTCAACATATTCAACGTTGTCATGGCCATTTCCTCTAATGAAATTTTCAGCAGCAGCTAACATTTCTGGTGTTAAATCTAATGCAATAACCTTTCTTACACGAGGAGCAAGGGCATTCGCAGTATGTCCGCCACCTGTAGCAACATCGAGTGCTAGCTCTGTTCCTGTGGCATCGGCTAATGCAATCAATGTTTGTAAATCTCCACCTTTACGGTGACCTTCACTTGTTACATAAGAGGCAGCACTGCGGCCAAATTGTTTTTTAACGTCTGATTTAATATCCATTCTTTCTCCTCCATTGCGTTTGTTACTTTTATCATATAGTAATAATTGATATAAGAAAATTATAAATATTTTATAAATTAACATAAGAAAAGATTATGACAAATCAAAATAAGAATATTTTCCTACTTCCTTAATACATTAAAATGAATACTTTTGAGGGGGTCAGCGAGTGGTTGAAGGCAAAAAAATTTTTGTTGGGAATTATAAAGGGGGAGTGGGCAAGACCACTAGTATTTATCAGATTGCGCTTCACTTGGCAGAAGCGAAAAAGAAGGTACTCCTAATTGATTTAGATCCACAATGCTCACTGAGTGAAATTTGTCTTACAAGAATTGATCGAAACCTTGAACAGCTTAAGAACAACGAGAGTCTAAACTTTGTCTATGATATGTGGGCACAATTTAAACAGTACCCTTATTTGAAATATACCATTGATACAACTCGTTTAATCAAACAAACCCCTGAACAGATCCACTTCATTCCATCTAATTTATTTTATACAAATGGTGGCCTCGATCAAATTGCTTTAAGATTAAGAGATGATTTTGAAGACCTAGCTGTGCTCCAACAGTTTTTCCAAAGTATGAAGCTCGAAAGTAAGTATGATTATATTCTGTTTGACTGTCCACCAAGTAACAATGTGATTACCCAAGGCGCATTTCTTCTATCAGATTATTATTTAATTCCGTCGATTATTCAAACGATGAGTATTCGCGGGGTGGTTCATTACATTAAGTCTGTCGAGAAAATTTATAATACCTTTAGTGTGGAACATGAAAAGGCATTGCTAGCGAAATTATTGTTTGGTACGAAACCAAGATTAATTGGGATTTTTGAAACATTGAAAAAAACAAATGTGAATAATGTAAAAGAAATGAAGGATTTAAAAGCAGAATTAAAAGAAGCAAACATTGATTCGATTCTATCAGATTTGGAAGAAGGGAATTATCTTTTCAAAACAGTAATCAGACACATTGAGGAAATTGCACGAGATACAGCAAATGGAAAAAAACGTTCCGAATATGCAGAGCTAACGGATGAAATTCTATTCTGTATCGAACCAAACATTTTTAATAGTCTCTTTTAAGTGGAGGAAGAATTAGATGAGTACAATAACCTATCAAAGGGTAGCAGATCATTTGGAAAAATTAAAAACGATCTATGAAACATTGCAAATACCAAAAAAGGAAATCAAAGAAGTTGAGAAAATAATTGAGCTTTTTCATGGTTACGGAGATATCTCGGTTGAGGAAAAAACGGGCAAGGCGAATATAGAAAAAAAGTCCAACAAGACAACTAAACCATCTTTTTCTGATATTGTCGATTCTTTATTTGAAGAAAAATATAGTGGGTTGGTAGGAACGAAACTACATTTTACGAAGCTGAATACCGTCGAACAAATCATTACCTATATTGATGCTACCGCAAAAACTAAGGTAATGAAGGAGGCAACTGCATTAGATTTAAAACTTTTGTATTGTCTACTTACCGAAGAAAAACAGGAAATAAAAGGAACGAAAAATGAAGTTTACGAGGCTATTAAAAGGGATATTCGAACTAAAAGGAGAGGAAAGGCTTTTTTAGAATACGCATAAAGCACCCCCACGTTCTCAGGCGTGGGGTTCGTTTGTGGAAAGGACAGATGGAAATTGAAATGTGAATTCAGTTCCTTCGCCAACAGAACTTGATACTTTGATCGTACCTTTCATTGCTTTCACAATACTATAAACGACCATCATTCCAAGACCTGTTCCTTTTGGTCCTTTAGTAGAGTAATAAGGTTCACCTAGTCTCTCAATTTGTTCTTTTGTCATACCCATACCAGTGTCGCGGATTATAATGCTTACAGTGTATCGGTCATAACTAGTTTCAACATATAATCTTCCTCCACCAGGCATTGCCTCTATCGCATTTTTCATGACGTTGATAAAGCATTGATGAAACTTTTGCCGGTCACCTTCCATCGCGCCTATCAAAGAAAAATTCGTAATGACTTCTACCGAATGCTGGTTTGCAGTAGGCTTTAAAATAGATATCACTTGTTGCAATTCGCGTTTGATTTGAAGGGTTTCGACCGTATCTAATGCTGGTTTGGAAAAAGTTAGATATTCTTGAATAACATGTTCAGCAGAAGCCAACTCTTCTTTAATTATCATCAAGTACTCTTTTTGCTTATGTCTTGGTAGAGTATTAGACATCAGCAATTGAACAAATCCCATTGCTGCAGTTAAAGGATTTCGAATTTCATGAGAAATCGCCGCTCCCATTTGTTCGACTGCATGGAGCTTTTCAGATTTTACAATAGTTTGTCGCAATTGAATATTATTGCGAACAAATTCGGTTAGGTAAGACAAGATTCCTAAACCAATAGGTGGAATGACTAAATAAGCAAACCAAGCATCGTAAACATTGATTGGTGGTTTCGAAATTAAAAGTGCAACTGCTGTAAAGACTGATAAAATAAAGGTTACAAGTACAGAAATGCATACACGCTTATTGGAACTCTGTTTCCAAAACCAAGGGTACAGCTTCCATAAAGACACAGCTAATGGAAGATAAAGGAAAAAGGTAGCGTAAAAACCAAAATTTATACCATATAACCCTCTAATAATAATGACAGTTAGACATAGGATAGGACCAATTCCAAGATAAAGACCACCTATTAATATAGGTATAAGACGAAGGTCAAAAAATTGATTAGGGGTAGGTTGATATGAAACGATAAAGCAAGCCAAAATAAGCACAACTAACCCAATGTACGCTTCCCATTTTGATAAGGTAAGATTTCGTTTTCGTTCGAACCATATTAAGCCTATAAATGAAAGAATAATTAATAATGATAGGTTAAAAAGAATGTGTTTAGTAATTTCCATGAATTCACCTTCGACGGATTATGATAAGAATTTTAATATAGTAAATAGTTAGATAATAATTTTATTTCTATTATAATACAGATGAAGCAACTTTTGTCTAAAATTAGTGAAAATTTTGGAAAAGGAAATAAGATAAGAACGAAAAGTGGTGCTTATTACCTAATTCTTCTATTATTTTCTCTATGAAACTCCCTTTTTTCGTAATAAAGTACTGCAACAGATTTTACATACGAATACTGAGTGCATTTGGTTAGAAATAATAGGGGTATACTTATGAAGAAAAATTAGCATTTTCTTTAAATGAAAGGACGTTGGCAAAGTGGAAGAAAAGACGGCACTTATTGCTGGGGCTACAGGTTTAATTGGGAATGAATTATTACATATATTATTAGAGTCCTCTGAATATAAAGAGGTGTATGCTCTAGTTCGAAATCCACTTAAGATGAATCATCCAAAATTAAAAGAAGTAATAGTCGATTTCGAACGCCTTAATGAATTTAAACAATACTTCACTGTGAATGATGTGTTTGTATGTTTAGGCACTACTATCAAAAAGGCAAAGACACAAGAAGCCATGTACAAAATAGATGTAGATTATCCAGTTGAGATTGGGAGGATTGCACAAGAGGCAGGTGCTAGACATTATTTAGTGGTAAGTTCAATGAACGCAGACCGTAAGTCTAAGCTATTTTATCCAAGAATGAAGGGAGAGCTTGAAGAAAAGGTTCGTCAACTTAACTTCGAACAACATTCCATCTTTCGTCCTTCACTTCTTCTTGGAAACAGAGGCGAATTTCGTCTTGGAGAAGAAATAGCTGCTGTCTTGTTTAAATGCCTAAAGTTTATATTTACTGGCCCCTTACAAAAATATAGAGCAATCGAAGGAAAAACAGTAGCAAAAGCGATGTACAATGTGGCTCAGGAAAAAGAACAAGGTAAAGTGGTTTATACTTCGGAGGAAATTGAAAAAATTGCAAAATAAAAAACTGCTCAGAAGCATCACTAAGAAACCGTTGGGTTAAGCACAGTTAATGTTTTGGCTGTTGAATTTAGATTCACATTAGCTCCTATTGGAATAGCAGCTTTATAATAGCCGTGACCGGTAGTAAGGTTGATTAACAGTGGTTTTCCTAGGGGGACCAATAAATCATGAATTAGATCTTCGAATGTTGTCCCATAGGATACAAGGCAATTCGTACATTCCCCTATAATTATGCCAAGACAATCTTGAAATTTACCTGACATTGATAATTGAGTTAAATACCTAAAAATCATGGTAGATGGAGCGTGGGTTTCTTCTAAAAAAAGTATTTTTCCCTTTGTATTAATCTCATATGGTGTTCCGAGTGCATTTACTAACGAAGTCATATTTCCACCAACAATTGGACCTGTAACATTTCCTGGTACTAAACTCCTTATGGCTATGTTTGGTGGGTTTTGGATGAGCCTGGGGGAATTCAACGTTGATGTTGCTTCAAAAAATTGATTGAAGTTATAAACAGGGGTTTCTGGTCTAAATTCAATAAGCATTAAACTATGGAACGTAATTAAATCACTAAACTGATATAAACTATTTAATAATACTGTCATGTCACTATATCCAGATATAATTTTAGGATTCTGTCTTATGACATCAAAGTTCAGATAAGGAAGAATGGTCTGAACTCCAGTCCCTCCACGGGTGGCAAGGATCATTTTGATATTCGGATCTCTGAACATATGCATTAAATCATCTGCTCTTTGTTGGGCTGGCGCCGCAACGATACCATTAAATGAGTATACATGATTACCAAAGACGATATTAAAACCGATATCTCTCAAGAATTGTACTCCGGCATTAATAATATTTGCATCAAGAGGGCTGCCAAGTGTAACTAATCCAATTGTATCTCCTCTTTGTAACAGCGGGGGTCTAATTGCCATAATATCCACTCCCTCTCTACATTTGAATTTTACGATATTAAAAGGTATTATAAAGCGCTTTGAAATATGTCAAATTCAAAGTAATTCCTAATAAAGTACGTTTGATTCAATGTACGAAAAAAACATAAGAAGATCTAATATTAGCAAAGAGACTAGGAAAGTTTAAACCCTAGTCTCTTTTTATTGCTACGTATTATGCTAGTTGAAGTGTAATTAAATAAGTGTCTTTATAATTTACACCAATTGATGTTCCTTCACATAGCGATTATGAGGGTGGTCTTTACATTCCTGGCTACAAGATCTGTAGTGTTCATGTTCACAGTCCTCACATAATAGGAGATGCTTGTTGCAATCCGGATTTCCGCATTTTACATACCGTTCTTCTGGTTTCCCGCAGTGATGACATTTTCCAACCACTGTTTCTTCACCAGTTCTGTTTACTGGTACAGAAATGCGTTCATCAAATACATAGCATTTTCCGTCCCAAAGTGCACCTTTTACCTCTGGATCATATCCGTACGTAATGATGCCACCTTCAAGCTGAGAAACATCCTTGAAGCCTTCATTTACAAGGAATCCAGAGAATTTTTCGCAACGGATTCCTCCGGTACAATAGGTTAGTATTTTTTTATCCTTATGCTCGCTTAAGTTCTCTTCAACCCATTTTGGCAGTTCTCGGAAAGTTTCGATATCAGGTCGAATGGCCCCTCGAAAATGACCAAGATCGTACTCATAGGTATTTCGAGCATCAAGAACGATGACATCGTCTTGTTGTAACGTTTCAAGGAATTCCTTTGGTGAAAGATGTTTACCCGTAATTTCATTTGGATTTAAGTCTTTATCCAGACTTAAATTAACAATCTCTGGTTTCACCTTAATTTTAAGCTTTTTAAAAGCATGTCCTTCACTTTTCTCAATTTTGAAAACCATATCCGAAAAACGGGCATCGCTTCGCATAAACTCCATATATTTTTCCGTCTGCTCCACCGTACCTGACACAGTACCATTGATCCCCTCTGTTGCAACAAGAATTCGGCCTTTCAAACCAATGGAAGCACAGAATTCAAAATGTTGGTCTCGAAAAGCCTGCGGGTCATCAATTTCGATGTATTTGTAATAAAGTAAAATTTGATAATCCAATTTCTTCACCTTCATTAATACTTTTTCTTTAAGTATGATATCAAATATTGAGATTCAAATAAAAGTACTTTTTATTTCCTGTTACAACTTTATTTATTGCTTTGGTGACATTTTTTAATATTACTCAAAATGGTTATGGGCATTAATCACGATTTTCCCCATTTAACAGATTTCAGTTCAAGAATTTTTTGATAAGTCTCCAAGCTTAATTCTTTAAAAGGAGAATCAGGGAGGTGATCAAATAAATCAACTGCTTTTTTCGCAGCTCCTAAAGCCTCCTCTATTTTTCCAAGTTCAACTAGACATTGCGCCATATATGTTTCTTTTAGATAAAATTGTGATAAGTCAAAAGGGTGGTGATGATAGTCAGGAATGACTACCTTTTCGAAATAGTTAATGGCTTCTTCGTAGCGTTTTAATCCATGTAATGCTTTTCCCTTCTCAAGATGAAACCATTCAATTAATTGATGATGTTTTAATTCTGGATCGTTTAAAAGCTGATCGACCATTGAAAGAGCTTCCGCGTAATCATGTTTATAGCCATTGAGGGACTCAATGAGAAAGAGTTTTGATGTAACTTGAGACATTGTATCGTCTGAAAACATCGCATATTGATTCAACTTCTTCAGGTAATATTCATATTGCTCCCATTCTTCTTCCATCATCGAATAGGCTGCTGCCAACCTGTATAAATCATCAATTCGATAAAACGTTTTGTTTTTTTGAGAGAATGAAATGGCTTCATCCATGACTTGTTTTGCCGCGTTAATATCCCCAACAGCAAAATACATAACGGCCTCATTATAATCTAGGTCCAATCTTGAAATGGGGTCAATATAGACGTGCTTTTTTTCAATTTCTTTTCGTTCATGTAAGATTGTTTCCAATGATTGCTCATAGTTATGTTCGATAAAATCGGCAAGGCAACGAAATGAGGCTATGCCTACCCGTTTCGTTGTTACATTCATTTGATCGTACAGGACGGCTGCTTGTTCAAGAGACTGTTTCCAGTCACCTTGCTTTTCCCAGTATAAACTGTACCCATATAGCTCCAACAATCTTGCAGCTACATAGCCTTGGTTTAATTGGGGAACAACCGGGTCAATGAGAGTGAACAGATTTTTATATTTTTCGGGGTAATCATCTGAGTTGCGTGAAAATATTTTTTCAGCCTCATCCAATACTTCCCTTAATTCCTCAAAATTCACTTCATTTAAAAGCTGTGACAAATCTATTTCAAGCCTCTCTGCAATATAGGTTAAGCTCTCCATAGATGGATTTGCTTTATTATTTTCAATTAGGCTGAGCATGCCTTTTGTCAGTTTTGTACCTGCAAGTTCTTCTAATGTTAATTTCTTTTGTTTACGTAATTTACGTATGCGTTCACCTAGCATAAGAAATAGGCACTCTCCCTATTTTTATTATTTTGTTTAATTATATTAAACTTTTTGTTGAAAAGAAAGTAATATGATGATAAGATTTGTTTAATTAAATTAAACTTTTCCAAAACTGGAGGAATTAGCATGACTGAACAACAAAAGCTTAAAAGGGCATCTTATCATTTGTTTACATTCACAATAAGTAAAATCATTTCCTCATTCGGCGCACAAGTATACGCATTTGCAATCAGCTTTTATATACTTCAACTTACAGGATCAGCAACAAGCTTTGCGACAAATCTAATATGTAATCTTTTACCGAGGGCACTTGTAGCACCGCTAGCAGGTTATGCAGCAGACAAATATTCTCGAAAAAAAATCGTCATTATCTCACAGCTTGTTGCAACACTAGCGATTGTAGGGTTACTCGTTGTTAGTTTGACCTATGGTTTATCTTTAATTGCAATTTATACAACAACGGTAATATTATCAATCGCAACTTCATTTACTGGCGTAACCTTCACTTCATCGATTTCCGGTTTGGTGGATGAAGAACGTATTCAAAGAGCAATGTCACTTAACCAAATTTCAATTTCTTTTGCGGCCATTGGTAGCCCAGCAGTAGGTGGACTGTTATATGGTACAGTATCAATGGAATTATTTTTAGGAATGTACATTGTGGCTTCTGTCATTGCTGTATTACTTGAATCTACCATGAACTTCAATCTGTTCTCAAATCGCAAAGAGAAAGATGAAACAGAACAGAAGGAAACAATGTGGGAAAGTATTAAAGCAGGTATTTCCTATTTAAAAACAAAACAGGTCCTGATGACGATGATCTGGATGGCATTAGTCATCAACTTCCTTTTTGGAGCTTTTGAGGTCGGTTACTCATTTATATTAATTGAAAAATTAAAGTTGGCTTCAGAACATTTCGGTTTCACGCAAGGAGCCTTTGCCATTGGAATGCTGTTATTCTCGATTTACTTCTCGATTCGAAAAGAAGTGAAATATCCCTTCCTTGTTTCAAAACGTGGAATCATTGGGTTAGGGGTCATTATGGGAGCGATGGCTGTTCCATTAATGATTTCATTATCGTATTGGTCAGTGTTTGCGTATTATTTTGTTGCAATGTTTATAAATGGTTTGATGATTATCGTTGTCAATACACCGCTTCAAGTTATGATGCAAAAAATGATTGATGATGATTATAAGGGACGCGTGTTCTCGATTTTAGAATCAATGGCAGTAGCTTTAATGCCACTTGGAATGATTATATTTGGATATCTATACGATGTATTGCCTGGCCAATATATTCTCATCACTTCGGCGGTTATCTTAATTGGGGTCGTGTTAGTTCTAGCAAGACCAAGTGTTGTAAGAAAAGCTCATCCGGAATTGAATGAACCAAAGCCCGTAGTGGAAAAAACAAGTACTGCTTTATAACAATTATGCCTTTCTCTTACTTGGAGAAAGGCTTTTCTCTGTATGTGAACATAGTGTGACAATGTGTCATAATTAATTGACTTGTGACATGGTGTCATCTAAAATGTAAATTGTGAGGTGACAAGATGTCATGATAAAGACAGAACCTAAAAATGAACTGAACCAAATGAAACTACGAAAGCTTGCGAAAAAACTGCAATCGTTAGGTGTCAAGGCTTCAATTTGTAAAAGACCAATAGCTTCACACTAAAAGGAGACGAATTATGTCTATAGGAATTAGAATGAATCAGTTTAAAGATATGAAGGTAGAACTGATACGATTTATGATGTCATACAAGTTTGCGCTTGAAGAAATGATGACCAAAATAAATATTTTAAAGCAGGAGTTTAAATATATACATGATTACAACCCAATTGAGCATGTATCATCTCGATTGAAATCACCAGAGAGTATACTGAACAAAATCCAACGCAAAGGATATGACTATAGTTTTGAGTCCATCACAGAAAATATTCGTGACATTGCGGGGATTCGAATTACATGCGCTTATATTTCCGATATTTATAAAATCAGTGAAATGCTGCAAAAGCAAAAGGATATTACCTTAATTGAGTGTAAAGATTACATTAAAAATCCAAAACCAAACGGATATCAAAGTCTACATTTAATTGTGCAAATTCCAATTTTTATGTCCGATCGTGAAGAACATATTTTTGTTGAAATTCAAATTCGAACAATTGCCATGGATTTCTGGGCAAGCTTAGAACACAAAATTTATTATAAATACAATAAAGAAATCCCTCAGCATATGAAGGATGAATTAAAAGAAGCGGCTGTAACAGCAGCACAATTAGATAAAAAGATGGAAAAACTTCAAGGAGAAATGAACAAACTAAAGGAATCAACGAAAATGGAAGAGCTTTATACTTTGGATGATAAAATCCTTCTTCCTTATGACTTTTTATCCTTCGACAAATAGGGAGAGGTGAAAATGCCGAAGATTACTTTTTTTAATTTACCTGATGATAAGAAACAAACTCTGATTGAAGCGGCAAAAAAGGAATTTTCAAGCGTTCCATTATTTGACGCTTCGATTTCCAATATTATAAAATCAGCTGGAATTCCACGCGGTAGTTTTTATCAATATTTTGAGGATAAAGAAGATGTTTATTTCTTTATATTAAGTGAATATGCTAAGGAAAAGAAGGTTGCATTTCTTTCAATGTTAGAAAAGCATGATGGTGATTTGTTTCAAACGATGGTTGACTTCTTCGAACTGTTTTTGCAAGAAGATGAGGGACTAACATTTTTAAAAAATGCCTTGCTCAACATGACCCATAAAATTGAACGTACGTTTGACAGAATTACAGGTGATGTTGAAATGAACGAAAACTTTAAAGAGCTAAGTTCTCGAATTAATATAAGTAAATTGAATGTAGAGAATGATGAGGAATTGTTTCATTCGATACAAATCATTACGTCTGTAATGCTGCGTAATTTAATCCATGCCTTTGCTTATGATTTATCATCAGACTCCGCATTAAGGGGCTTTACAATTGAAATGAACCTTTTGAAAAAAGGACTTGTCCGGTAGAAGGCACGATTTGTGTTATCTGCCGGACTTTTATTTTTCTAGCCAATTTTTAACAGATATGGAGTATAATAGAGTGCATTAGTGAAAAGATGGATCACATCAGAATGGATTGGTGAATGTGCGAAAACTTTATTTATACGGCATTCTGTTATTTGTTATGGTTGCGTGGGGGCTTAATATTGTAGCGATTAAAATATTGGTTGAAAATTTTCCGCCAGTATCCATTACCGGTCTACGAATCTTGGCAGCGGGCCTTGTAATTTTTGTCTTTCTATATGTGAAAAAAGATCTCCAAAAAATGAGTCTCCACGAGTTTGGGTATGTTTCACTTAGTGCTTTGACTGGAATTCTTGGCCACCAAGCATTACTTTCTGTCGGCTTGACGGGCACGAGTGCCACAAATGGTGCATCCATTCTAGCCTTAATTCCGCTTGTTACAAATATTTTGGCGGTGCTTTTTCTAAAAGCGAACATGACATTTTTAAAAATCAGCGGTGTCTTTTTAGGAATAATGGGTATTTACTTTATCTTAATCCTTGGTGGAGGGTCATTTACAAAGCTTGCACTCGGGGATTTGTACGTGTTTTTATCAGTCATTGCGCAAGCGGTAAGTTTTATTTTTATTCGAAAAGCTTCTTACACATTAAATGCAAAAACCATTACGTGTTACGCTTTATTAATGGGGGCAGGATTTTTATTGATAGTAAGCTTCGCATTGGAGGGGCAGTCTATTGCTGCAACTGGAGCTGTACCTGCTTATGTGTGGGTAGTTTTTGCTGCATCTGCAATTATCTCAACGGGTATCGGAAACCTATGTTATAATTTTGCCATTTCCAAAATTGGACCAGGTGAAACGGCTATATTCTTAAATCTTGCACCATTCTTTTCTCTGATTGGATCGGTGTTATTTTTAAATGAATCATTTAAATTCATTCAGTTAGTTGGCTTCTTTTTAATTGTGTGTGGAGTGTTACTAGGAACTGGTATTTTCGAACGGAAACCTAAGATTGATAAGCAGGTTGAGATGTCAGTCTCGAAATAGAATAGAAGGGTCAGCTCTTTTTTGTCTGAGCTGACCTTTTAAGGGTTAGTGCACAATTAATTTGAGTTAGGGAACAAATATTGAGTGGTTGGACTCAATTCAATAAAGTTTGGGAAAAATTCAACATTCTAAGCTCAACACAAAATTATGAAAATGGGCTAAAATGGAAGAGTAAACTCAAATTTAAGGAGTGAATGACATATGGATTTACATTTAAGCGGGAAAACCGCCATCGTTGCCGCATCTAGCCAAGGGCTCGGAAAAGCAATCGCAACCCAGCTCGTAAAAGAAGGCGCCAATGTGATGCTTGCAAGTCGCAGTGAGGAAAGATTAAAAGCAGTTCAAGAGGAACTTTCAGCATTAAATATGGGAAAAGTCTCTTTTCTTCAAACGGATATTACCAACAAAGAAGAAATTGAGGCTCTGATGAAACATACAATAGAAACGTTTGGCACAATCGATATTCTTGTAAACAATGCGGGAGGTCCTCCAGCAGGAACATTTGACCAGTTAGATGATGAAGCATGGCAGGGGGCATTTGAATTAAATCTATTAAGTTATGTTCGAATGATCCGTGGCGCTCTACCGTATTTGAAAGAAAACGGTGGAAAAATCATCAATATTGCATCTTCATCTATCAAAGTGCCTATTCCTGGTCTTATTCTTTCCAATACTTTTCGGCTAGGCATTGTTGGTTTATCAAAAACATTAGCTGACGAATTAGCGCCTTATAATATTCTCATCAATACGGTCGCACCCGGACGTATTGCAACAGACCGCGTTGCACACTTGGATCAAATCAATGCCGAAAAACTAGGAAAGCCGATTGAAGAAATTGAACAAATGTACAAAGAAACCATTCCGTTAAAACGTTATGGTGCACCTGAAGAATTTGCTAATATCGTTACGTTTTTAGTATCGGATGCTAATTCCTATATGACCGGACAAGCATACTTGGTTGACGGTGGAATGGTAAAGGCGATTTAAAATGAAAAAGAGGACTGTCACCAGTCCTCTTTGTTTATGCTCGTTGCAACAATGAAGAACCTGAAATCCCTGGTTCTGTCATTTCATATGGATTTAAGATTAAATCCAATTCTTCTTCAGTTAATACATCATATTGTAAACATAGTTCACGAACTTGTTTACCGTTTATAATAGCTTCCCTTGCAATTCGAGAGGCGACTTCATATCCGATATGTGGATTAACGGCAGTAATGAGTCCGACACTTCTTTCAACATAATCCTTTAAACGCTCTTCATTTGCTTTGATTCCTGATAGACAATAATCAGTAAATGCTCTGAATGCGTTATTCATAATGCTAAGTGATTGCAATAAATTAAATGCTAAAACTGGTTCCATTACATTCAATTCTAGTTGGCCAGCTTCAGTTGCTAACGAGATTGTATGATCATTTCCTAGCACTTGGAAGGCTACTTGATTAATCATTTCAGGCATAACTGGGTTTACCTTACCTGGCATAATGGATGAACCTGGTTGTCTTGCTGGTAAGCTGATTTCGCCGAGACCTGCACGTGGTCCTGAGGCCATTAAACGTAAATCATTTGCGATCTTTGACATACTCATCATATTTATTTTTAACGCAGCTGATACTTCTGCGTATGCATCGATATTTTGGGTAGCATCGACTAGATGTTCAGCACCTACTAAAGGCAGTCCACTAATTTCTGCTAGATATTTGACAACATTTTCGATATATCGTGGTTCAGCATTTAGCCCAGTTCCTACAGCTGTAGCTCCCATATTGACTTCATACAAATGCTGACGGGATTGTTGAATACGCTTTATATCACGTTCTAAAACACGGGCATATGCAGCGAACTCTTGTCCAAGTCGAATCGGCACTGCATCCTGAAGATGAGTTCTTCCCATTTTAATGATATGGTCAAATTCTTGCGCTTTTTGTTGGAAAACGCCTTTCATATATTCCATTGTGCTTAGTAATTTTTCAATTAAGTTAAGTGTGGCAATATGAAGTGCCGTTGGAAATGCATCATTTGTAGATTGAGACATATTCACATGGCTGTTAGGACTAACTTCATTATATTTTCCTTTTTCATGTCCAAGGATCTCTAATGCACGATTAGCAATGACTTCGTTAGCATTCATATTAATAGACGTACCTGCTCCACCTTGGATAGGGTCTACAATAAATTGATCATGCATTTTTCCGTTAATAATTTCATCTGCAGCTTGTACAATTGGTTTACCAATACCTTCATATAGATGCTTCACATCCATATTTGCTAAGGCTGCTGCTTTCTTAACCATAGCTAATCCGATAATTAATTCTTCATGGATACGGTAACCAGTTATCGGAAAATTTTCAACTGCACGTATCGTTTGGACGCCATAATAGGCATCAAATGGAACCTCTTTTTCTCCAAGAAAATCCTTTTCTATTCGAACTTGGCTCATGATGTCCTCTCCCTTTTACATATACATTCTAGTAGTATTTAATTCTCTTTCCTACTAGTTTGCAACTGTCATCCACCCCATTATAACATGTATTTTTTACTTACCAACTAAAACCGCTTACAATTTAAATAATCTATTATTTGGAAAAGTCCAAGCCTAGGTTTGTCCGGACTAAATGATGAAAAAGCGGAATAGTATATACTAAGTATTCCGAAACTTTTCTCACGCTCATTCGTAATAAACGGTATCAGCAGTTTGAGGAAGGAGGGATGAACAATGGTACGATACATCACATTTGCGCTCCTTGTTACTGCCGTAGAGGTAGCAATTCTTTATGGAGTTTCCCTCTATTTAGATGCAAATACGTTAACTACCTTGTTTATTGGCTCTTGTTTTTTTATAATAGTCGCAATCTTAATGGGCTCCTCAGGCGATATCTTTACAAAAAACTCAGAGATGGCCGTTTTTAATACATTTCTCGGTAGTTACAGAGAAAAGCATGAAAAAGTCCGACTTCGAATTAGTCCATTTTTAACAGGATCTATCCTTTGTTTGATTTTGTATTTTGTATTGGATTATTTTATGTAGATTTAAAATTAATATCAGCATCTATCCATTTTGGAGATAGGTGCTTTTTTACGTCATTACAATTTCCCGTTGCAGCCTTCTCATTCTAAATAGATAATCATAGCAGAAACTTTTTTTAGATGGAATAAATCTTTTTTCAAATCTTTTCGTCTTAGATAATTGAGGTGATAAAAATGCCTGAGGATCAAGAACTAATTGAAGAAATCCTGCAAGGTAGTCAAGCGGCGATGGAGGTTTTGACAAGGAAGTATTATAAATCGATATACGCTTTTGTCTATCGAAAAGTGGGAAACAAGGAAATGGCGTACGATTTAACACAGGAAATTTTCATAAAAATGATGCAGCGGATTAAGTCTTATTCAAATAAAGGTAGTTTTAAAAGCTGGCTCTATACAATTGCCGTCAATCATTGCCGTGATTATTGGAAGAGTGCTGATTATAAACAAACCACTAAAATAACAGAGCTTCAAGATTCAATTAAAAGTACAAACAGTGATGTTCCCTACATATTTGAACGAAAGGAATCGCGGGAGCAGGTAAAGGCAGCGATTAATCGCTTACCAGATATTCAAAAAGAAGCCGTGATTCTGAAATACTATCATGACATGAAAATTAAGGAGATTGCCGACATCACGAAAGCGAATGTGTCGACCGTTAAATCAAGATTGAAGCAAGGCCTTGGGAAACTTGCAACATCATTAGAGAGAGGTGAGGGAAATGATCAAAAACGACAGACAAACCATTAAATTTGAGATCGATGATGAGATTTTAGAATTGGAACAGGAATTGGAAATGTCCCTTGACGAGTTTGATGTCGAATTTCCAAGTGAATCTGAAATTATGATGACAGTTGATGAGCTCCGTCCTCACGTTCCTAAAATAGAAAATAAATGGGATACACTTGTTGCCAGTGTGTCAACCGTAATGAAGTATTCTACAAGGGAAGTCTTTTATTTTTCACCATTGTTTTGGGGGTTAAATCTATTATTTTTACTAATCGGAGTAACTTCAACTCTATTTTACGAGGTAGATCCATATCTCATTATGCTGTATGTGGCTCCACTCCCAACATTCATCGGGATGATTGAAATATTTAAGAGTGGAAATACCGAGATGGCTGAACTAGAGATGTCATTTAAATTTAGCCTACAAGAAATTATTTTATCGAGAATGGTTGTTGTAGGAGCCTTCAATATTACCCTGAATATCCTTTTGACGATTAGTTTTGCAGTCCTTCAACCTGAGGTGATGATTGGAAAATTAATTCTTTATTGGGCGACACCATTTACGATCGTTACAGCGATCATGTTAGTGGTAGCTTCAAAATTTCGTGGATCATACACGCTAACTGGTGGACTAGTTGTTTGGACAGTTGTTGCTCTTTTTCTTGTACAACAAGATGTGATGGAAAGAATCGAAACGGTTTCAGCTGTTGTATATATTTTTGTAACTGTTGCTGCAACGATATTTATCTTGATTAAAATGAGTAGAATTTACAAAAGGGGAATTTCATATGAATTTAACCGTTGAAAATGTTTCAAAAGTCTTTGATGATAAAAAGGCTCTGGACTCTTTACATTTAGAATTTACAACAGGGGTGTACGGGATTTTAGGGGCGAACGGGTCAGGAAAGACGACATTGATGCGCATTCTTGCTAGTGTTATGAAGCCGAGCTCCGGAAGAGTATTGCTAGACGGTCAAGATATTTCGGTTTTGGATTATCGATATCGAGATGTCATCGGATATTTGCCTCAGCATGTGGGTCTTTACAAAAATTTTACAGCTGAAAAGTTTTTGCTTTATATTGCAACGTTAAAAGGTCTGTCAAAGGAAGACGCAAAAGCAAAGGTCATGGAAACATTGGAATTGGTAGGATTAACTGAGCACGCCAAGAAAAAGGTAGGGAAGTTTTCAGGCGGAATGAAGCGACGTGTCGGAATTGCGCAAGCTCTGTTAAATGACCCGAAAATTCTGATCGTAGACGAACCAACGGCAGGACTTGATCCAAAAGAGAGAATCCGGTTCCGAAATTTGATATCAAAAATCTCAACAAACCGTATTGTATTGGTATCCACACATATTGTGTCAGATATCGAATTCATTGCGAAGGAAGTTTTGATTTTAAAGTCAGGAAAACTGATTCAAAAGCAGACACCTCAATCGTTATTAAAAGGAATCGAAGAAAAGGTTTGGTCTGTCACAGTTGATACTGAATCTGAAACTACAAAGTTTCAATCTATATATAAGGTTGGCAACATTGCTCGTGTTGGGGATAAATTCAAGTTACGGATTTTAAGTGATGTTAAACCTCATCTAAATGCTGTAAATGAACATCCAAATCTAGAGGATCTATATCTCTACTATTTCGATGAGGAGGTCGCATAAATGGAGCTATTTAAATTTGAGTTATATAAAATTTTTAAGCAAAGAATGGTCTATGTTACGTTTCTTTTGTTGATTGTTTTTTCGACGGGATTCACCTATTATCCTAGTGCTGATCAAGAAAGAGCAATTTATAAGGATTGGGAAGGGAAAGTTACTGAGGAAAAACTTGAAGTTGCTGCAAAGGGCAATGAAGAGTTAATGAAAAAGCAAGACGAAATGATGGAAACCGATCAGTGGTTATCTGAAGATGAATGGACCCTGATGGGAGTTTACGAAAATCTCGCGTATGGCCATCAGGTGGAATTGAATGCTCAGGAAAAAATCAAAGAGCTAGCAGGGGAAAATAAATATAATACCGAGCTTCAAACAGCCATGCTAAAAGAGATCGATACCTCTTATTTCGCCTATAGCAAAGGTCCTGCAGAAATCATTGATTTTGCAAGTGTTTTTTCGGTATTCATCACCGGGGCAATGCTTTTGGTGGGGCTTTCTAGTATGTACACCCAGGAATATAGCACGGGGGTGGACAACTATATTCTTAGCTCAAAAAAGGGTAGAGGATCATTGCTAGGTGCCAAAATTGGAGCTGCCTTAATTTATACCGCTATTGTTGTAGTAGGGTGGGAGATTTTTAATATTGCGTGGAACCTTATTCAATATGGGAATAGTGGCTGGGAAACGTCCATCCAATATACATTTAAATACTATTTTTCGCCATATAGTTTTACAATGTTAGAGTACCATTTACTGCAATTAGGGTTCCATTTGTTCGGTGCGTGTAGTTTTGCCATTATGATTGTGCTTATCTCGTCTGTATGTAAAAATGCTTTGGTTTCACTTATCATAAATGGTGCTATCTTTGCGATACCATACTTTTTGGTAGAAACACTTCAACTTCCTAATTGGGTAGAGGATATCTTCCAATTTTCGTTTATATATTACATGAATGTTGAGCCATTTTTTGATGATTTTAACACAATCAATCTGTTTGGATTCCCTGTCCTGTATTCGATTGTTGCGCTTGTTGTGATGATTGGGGTTATCGTTGTGATTCCAATTTTAACATCACGCGTTGTGAAAAATAAGGAAGTTACTTCTTAAGTTAATTCACCTGTCCTGTGGGCGGGTGATTTTTTTATATAAAGAGGAAAACCCTTCGGTAAAGATCAGCGAATCCCGTTCATAAGCGGAATGAAGAGGAAAACTCCGCGGAAGTAATCGACGAATCCCTTTCATAAACAGTATGAAGAGGAAAACCTCGCAGAAAAAATCACAAATCCCCTTTATTAGCAACTAAGCAATTTCAGCACTATACCAATTTTGTTAAAACCCCCGTAATTTCATCCACCCCATGCATGATACCTAAAATACTGGAAAACCTAAACCCAAACTTACTTATTTAGGAAATGAGGGTTTATTGTGGCAAATGAGAAAAAGCTTCCCGAAGCACCCGAGCCTTTATGGAGAGTCGATGTTGACATTCCGGATTTTCCTCCACTCGAGGAAAATCTTGACGTAGATGTTGTGATTGTAGGTGGGGGGATTGCAGGTATAACCTCCGCGTATGTCTTAGTTAACGAGGGATTGAAAGTCGCCTTATTAGAGGCGGATCATCTACTAAATGGTACTTCCGGACACACGACTGCAAAAGTTACAGCACAGCATGATCTCATCTATGATGAAATCATTACAAATTTCGGAAAAACCACAGCGAGGCTATATTATGAAGCAAACACGGATGCATTAAATTTTGTCAAAAAAACAGTAGAAGAGCACCAAATTGAATGCGATTTTAAAGAACAGGATGCATACCTTTACTCCACAACGGATGAGTATGCACAAAAGATTGAGAACGAAGCCCAAGCCTATGAAAAAATTGGAATTGATGGTGGTCTCGTAGACAGTATTCCTTTTGACATTGAGATAAAAAACGCAATTGTGATGAAAAATCAGGCACAATTCCATCCAGTCAAATATTTAGCTCATCTTGTCAAAATCATTAAAGAAAAAGGTGGACTCATTTTTGAACATACGGTTGCGGTCAATGTTGAAACGGGGGAAAAAACTACCGTACTTACTCGCAATAATAAACGAGTATCCGGTGGTTTTGTCCTTGCGTGTTCTCATTTCCCATTTTACGAAGGAACGGGGCTTTATTCAGCAAGAATGAAAGCATCGCGTTCATACGCTGTTGCCGTTAAAGCGCAGGAGAGTTACCCGGGTGGCATGTATTTAAGTGTTGATAAGCCAACCCGTTCGATTCGATCTGTTTCAACGAATGGAGAAGAGTACATTGTTCTTGGAGGCGGAAGCCATCAAACGGGTGAAAGAACGGACACAAAGGAAGATTACAATTCCTTACGTATTTTTAGTGAACAGGTTTTTGAATTAGAGGATATTAAATACCACTGGTCAGCACAAGATCTTGAGACACTGGACAAAATTCCATATATCGGGGAGTTAACAACCAGTGAACCAAACATTCTAGTCGCAACTGGTTTCCGTAAGTGGGGCATGACAAACAGTACCGTGGCTGCCTTACTATTTAGAGATATTATTTTGAAACGAAATAATCCATATCGCGATTTGTATTCACCAGCTCGATTCTATGCACATCCTTCTCTGAAAAATTTCTTTGTGAACAATGCGAAAGTGGTGAAGCATTTAGTACAAGGAAAAATGGAAATTCCTCAAAAAAATGTGGATGACATTCAGAATGGGGAAGGTGCCGTAATCTCCATAGATGGGCAGCGAAAAGGGGCTTACAAAGACGAAAGTGGGAAACTATACATTGTTGATACAACTTGTACCCATGTTGGCTGTGAATGTCATTGGAATAATAGTGAAAAATCCTGGGATTGCCCATGTCATGGATCACGTTTCTCCTATACGGGTGAAGTTTTAGAAGGGCCGGCAGAAAAGCCACTACAGCAATACGATTACACAATGCTAGATAACTTAACATCAGAGGATTCTGGTTATTAAAAGAATCAGGTGCTTCCTACGGGAGGTGCCTGATTCTTTTCTATTACCGCACCAAAGCGGCGGGTGGACCACAGGGACGGTTCCTGTGGTCCTGAAAAGTTGAGAACCATGAGAACCGTCCCCGTGGTTCCGTGGTTCCATATTACTGCACCAAAGCGGTGAATCTATGTGAAAGACTATAATACTAGTTAAATTAGATATTTTGGCTTGTACATTTTGGGTGTGAAAAATATTTTGTGGTAGTAAATAACCGAATATTACAAAAGATATTGACGGTCACAACTGGAAAATTGTAGTGTAATGGAGGCAGAGGACATTTCAATTTTTACAAACGTCAAACGCATTTTACATCTTCTCAACAATTCCTCATCAACCGATTTCACAAAATACATAATCTTGACAGTCAAAAGTGAAAAAGTCATCAACTTAGTCGACTTTTTTTACTTTTTTTCTGTATATACACGATACATAGAAGGGAGTGTGCCACTGACTTATATCATACGAGTTGTTTTTCAAAACTAAAAACGGAGGTATGTAAATGAAGAAATTAGTCAGTTTTGCGATTGTGCTTTTACTCGTTTTAACGATGTTTGCAGGTGTAACTTTTGCCGAACAGCCTGACAATGCGGGGAAAGGGAACCAAGACTTTGTTGAAGGCGAACTAATCGTTTCAGTGGAACCGAAACAAAAGGGCAATTCGGATTTCACTATCCAGAGCGCAGATAGTCTGACAGGCCAGGATGATGCGTTGAAAGCAAAAGGATTCTCAATCATAGACACTCTCCATGTAGAAGATACTTCAGTCAAACCACTCCTAAATAAAAATTTTAACAAAAAAGTAGTCGAGAAAATGGGCTTAGTCTACTTAGTCAAATACTCTCCGGACCAGTTCAAATCTAGTAATATGGCAATACAAGAATTGCGTAAAGAGTTAATGGATCTTGGTTTCAAAGTTAGATATATTTCCGAAAACTATAAGATGATGGCCATTGAAGGAACAGCAACAATTCAAGCTGTTCATCAAAATCAAAAATGGCATTACGACATGATTAAGGCTCCGCAAGCATGGACAGTTACGAATGGTTCAAGTGCTGTAAAAATTGCCGTGTTGGATACTGGAATCGACCATAACCATCCTAGTCTAGCCAATTTTGTGAACACGAGCTTAGGAAGAACCTTCGTCGGCGGAACAACGATGGATGTTCAAGGCCATGGAACTCACGTTGCTGGAACGATTGCAAGCTATGGATCAGTATCGGGTGTCATGCAAAATGCAAGTCTTATCCCAGTGAAGGTATTAGGTGATGATGGGTCAGGTTCCTTATATGGAATTACACAGGGTATTTTATATGCGGCGAATATTGATGCAGATGTCATCAATATGTCTCTTGGTGGGGGAGGCTATAATCAAAGTATGGATGAGGCGGTGCAAACTGCAACCTCACAAGGAACGATTGTTGTAGCAGCTTCTGGTAATGACGGGGCATCGAGTATTTCGTATCCAGCCGCTTATAGTAGTGTAATTGCGGTAGGGTCGGTAACATCGAACCGAACACGCTCAAGCTTTTCAAACTATGGATCAGGTTTAGAGCTTATGGCACCAGGCTCGAATATTTACAGCACCTATCCAAATAGTCGCTATACATCCTTATCCGGTACATCAATGGCGACTCCACATGTGGCAGGGGTAGCGGGATTAATTAGAGCGGCCAATCCGAATATTTCAGTCTCACAAGCTAGACAAATCCTTCGAGATACAGCACAAGAGGCTGGTAGCTCCACGCAATACGGGTATGGGATTGTTGATGCCCATGCAGCAGTTGTAGCGGCTTCTGGAGGCGGTGGAACAACACCTCCACCACCAACATCAACTGAAACAGTTACAACTGTATCCACAAACTACAGCTACTATTATCGTGGAGAAAACGTCTATGTCACAAGTACAGTAAAAGATTCAAATGGAGCTGCGCTTGCAAATGCCTCCGTGAATTTTAAAATCACACGACCAAATGGAACAACGGTAACATCAACTGCAACAACTAATTCGTCAGGTGTAGCAACTTGGTCGATCGGCACGAGCTATTCAACCGCAACAGGAACATATCGACTTGACGCAACTGCTTCAAAGAGTGGATATTCAAGCAGTACGGGTTCTACAACGTTTAGAGTTTACTAATTATTTGCCATAACAAGTCTATTTTTAAGGAGTCTCGCCTTTAGAGACTCCTATTTTTATTGTTTATTTGTTAACTAAAAATAAAATAAGGTTGACAAATAAACTGTTTTCTCATTATTTTAATTATATAGATAAAAGGAGGAGGCTAAGGAAATGAAAAGGAAGTTATCAACGATTGATATTAGTTTAGTAGGGATGTTTGTAGCGTTAATGGCAATCGGAGCCAATATTACATCAATTGCGCCATTTATGGTTGTTGGCGGTGTGCCCATCACGTTGCAAACCTTTTTCGCCATCTTGGCGGGGGCGATTTTAGGTAGTCGTCTTGGTGCGATCAGCATGTGTGTGTATGCATTTGTAGGCTTAGTAGGGGTTCCTGTATTTGCTAAGTTTAGCGGAGGATTTACTCATTTATTGAGTCCGACTTTTGGTTTTATTGTTTCATTTATTTTTACGGCATATATAACAGGAATCATGATCGAAAAGAAAAAGGCGCTTCATACATATATTGTTGCTTCCCTCATTGGGATGTCCATTAATTATCTTTTCGGAACGAACTGGATGTATTTTTCTTATCAATTATGGGCGGCGGCCCCAGAAGGATTTACGTATTCGATGGCATGGTTGTGGATGATTGTCCCGTTACCAAAAGATATCGTCCTCGCGATTGTAGCAGGGTTATTCGCGCATCGCTTTGAACGGACACTGGTTAGTCGGGGCTATTTTGCAAGTTTGAAAAAATCAGTTAATTAAAAAAGGTGGAGGAGAAAACAGATGAGTAAATGGAATCAATTAGCGTTAAAGGTGATCGATGGCTATGAATTAAGAAATGATGAGGCGTTAGATATCTTAAACTCCCAAGATGAAGAAATATTAGAGTTGCTTCATGGTGCTTACGTGATTCGTCATCATTACTATGGTAATAAGGTGAAGTTAAATATGATTATTAATACAAAATCTGGGCTATGTCCGGAAAATTGCGGGTACTGCTCACAATCTAGTATTTCAACTGCACCGATTGAAAAATATCGAATGATGGATAAGGAAGAAATTTTGAAAGGGGCTGAAAAAGCTCATCAAATGCAAGTTGGCACCTATTGTATCGTTGCAAGTGGACGCGGACCTAGTAACAAGGAAGTCGACCACGTTGTATCTGCAGTAAAGGAAATCAAAGAAAAATATGATTTGAAAATTTGTGCTTGTCTAGGAATCTTAAAATCGGATCAAGCAAAAAAACTAAAAGACGCGGGTGTTGATCGGTATAATCACAACCTTAATACATCTGAAAATCACCATGAAAGTATTACAACCTCACATACCTATCAAGACCGGATTGATACCGTGGAAACCATTAAAGCGCAAGGAATCTCACCTTGTTCCGGAGTAATCGTGGGAATGAGAGAATCAAAGCAAGACGTTGTGGATATGGCAAAAAGCTTACGCGTCTTAGATACCGATTCCATACCGGTCAATTTCTTGCATGCGATTGATGGAACACCTTTAGAGGGTACAAACGAGCTGAATCCACGATATTGCCTGAAGGTACTGTGCCTTATGCGCTTTATCAATCCAACAAAGGAAATACGCATCTCAGGAGGAAGAGAAGTAAATCTTCGAAGCCTTCAACCACTTGGCCTCTATGCAGCAAACTCAATCTTTGTAGGAGATTATCTCACAACTGTTGGCCAAGAAGGCTCGGCTGACCACAAAATGCTAAAAGACCTCGGCTTCGAAATCGATTGGGAAGGTAAACTGTCCCAAAATAAAGTGAAAATGACAATTGATTAAGGTGAATTAGGTACTTTCCTTTTGGGGAGTACCTTTTTTAGTTTCGTAATCTAGGAATGAATCACTAAATGTGTCGTGAGTGTAAATTTTATTGAGAGTCGTTTTACTTTTACTATGAAAATAAACCTAGTTCCCTCGAATCAACCTAAAAAAGAATCTCGAAATACTATCCCTATTTTTCTACTAAATCCCAAGTATTTTACATTTAATTCCAAAAATAAAAGCCGTTATTCCTGTTTTAGCCCATTTACAAAAAACACGATGCACATTAATACTATCTTAAAAATGTACAAGCATAATTGCGTTGTAAATAACTTTTAGGATTCAAATTAAAAGGAGCGAATAAATGATGGATCGACGTAAATTCTTAACGTATATGGGTAGTGGAACGGCAGCGGTGGTGGCAGCAACATCTGGACTGGGAGTACTAGCTCCTAAGGCAAGTGCAGCAACAGCTAATCATTTAATGGATGGAAAACCAAATGGCAAGGGGAAACCACTTACGGTCCCTTTTAAAGAAATTGATCGTTCATGGGAAAATGAATTACTCCTACCAAAGGGATATAACTATAATATTATCGTTTCTTATGGCGATGTGATTAATTCGAAAGGGGAAAAATTTGGTGACGCGGCTGACCTTACCGTCTATTTTCCAATGGACGCGCTAAAAGGCGGTACAAATTCGGAAGAAGGTTTAATCTGGGTTAACCATGAGTTCCCTGAACCAGATAATTATATGAATATATTAGGAATTAATCCGGATACATACAAAAAAGAAAATCTTGCACAATATCCAGCCTTTCTAAAGATGCAGAAAGAATCTGTTGGTGGTTCTGTTATCCATGTAAAAAAGGAAAAAGGAAAATGGGTATTAATCCAAGATGATACATATAATCGACGTGTGGATGGGTCAACTCCAATTCAACTGACTGGACCTGCAGCTGGAAGCTCTGCTGTAAAAGGAGCGAAAGTAGTGGAAGGTTCACTTGGAAACTGTAGTGGTGGACGCACACTTTGGAATACAGCTCTTTCTTGCGAGGAAAACACGGAATATGGTGATGATTATGGCTGGCCAAACTTTACTGATGAGCACTATGGCTGGGTAATGGAGGTTGATCCATTTAACATTGATGCACCTGTTCGCAAACATACAGCTCTTGGACGCTTCGCACATGAAAATGCTGCAATGGGACAAACAAAAGATGGCAGAGTGGTTGTCTATATGGGTGACGATAGTCGCGGAGAAAGTTTCTATAAATTTGTGAGTAAAAAGAAATTCAATCCAACTAATCGAGAAGCAAACTTTAATATTTTGGAAGAGGGTACATTGTACGTAGCAGACCTTGGCAAACAAACATGGATTGCATTAGATTATGAAACAAATTCTAAACTACAAAACTATGAAAAAGATGGGAAAAAGTTTTTTACAAGTCAAGCGGATGTACTAACATATACGCGCGAAGCAGCTGCAGCTGTAGGGGCGACTAAGTTAGATCGTCCAGAAGACGTAGAAATCCATCCAATTGACGGAAGTGTATTCTTAGCACTAACAAACAACTCTAATCACGGAAATTTCCATGGCCAAATTTACCGTTTCGTTCCTGCAAATGGTGATCATGGTAGTGATAAGTTTACGTTTGAAGTATTTATAGCGGGAGGTCAACAAAGCGGGATAACTTGTCCGGATAACCTTCACTTTGATAGTAAAGGAAATCTTTGGGTAGTCGAGGATTTTAGTGCTACCGAGGATAATGTGTATTCAGAATATAAAAACTGCGGTGTCTTTATGGTTCCGACGGATGGGAAAAATTATGGAGATCCATTCCAATTTGCATCAGGTCCGAAAGGCTGTGAGGTTACGGGCCCTTGGTTAACTCCGGATGAGCGGACTTTATTCCTAGATGTCCAACACCCTGCTACATGGAACCCATATCCAGGCAAAACATTTGGTCGTTCATGCTTGGTAGCTGTTCAAGGCGGGGCATTTAAATAATCGATTACGTAAGGTTGAGGTGTAAGCGGGAAAGGATCGTTTACACCTTTCTGTAAAAGACGAGAGGAGTATTTTGCATGATTGTCGTGTGTAAACAGCATGTGAATCAAGGCTTAGAAATGATATTTCTACCACATATCCAACCGATTCCAGACGAAATGAGAATCTCAGGAAGTTTTAAATGCCTGATCTGCGAGCAGAAGGCGGATTATAAATTATTCAATTTTGAAAACCATCGAAAATCAGCCATTAAAAAAGCGATGTAAACAAGGAGGAACTATTAATGCTGCAAAATATTGGAATTCCAGGTCTTATTCTAATTCTCGTGATTGCGTTAGTTATCTTTGGTCCGAAAAAGCTACCCGAAATTGGACGTGCTTTCGGAACAACATTAAAGGAATTTAAAAAATCAACACGTGAATTGGTTGGGGAAGATGAAGAAAAACCAAAAGAAGAACTTCAAAGAACTGAAAAGAAATCAACAGCCATTTAATGAGATCACTGTAGATGTAAGTACCTTACTTGCATCTTTTTTTAGAATAGAGGTGTGTTTATGAATAGCGTAGAAATGAATTTGGTAGATCATTTAACGGAGATGAGGAAACGTATTATTATTATCCTCGGAAGCTTTATGCTTTTATTAATTCTTGCGTTTGTTTTTGTAAAGGATATTTATGATTGGATCATTCAAGATTCGTCAATTAAGTTGGCGATTTTAGGGCCAAGTGACATTATATGGGTCTATTTAACACTATCAGGCATCGTTGCCATTGCTGTTACAATTCCAATTGCTGCTCATCAAATTTGGCTCTTCGTAAAACCAGCATTATCTTCAGCTGAGAGGAAGGTTACATTGGCCTACATACCCTCTCTGTTTATTTTATTTATTGCAGGCATAAGTTTCGGCTATTTTGTTATTTTTCCAATCGTATTTGATTTCCTGCTTTCCTTATCAGGGGATTTGTTTATGAACTTTTTTACGGCTGAAAAATATTTTGGATTCATGGTTAATATTGTTCTTCCATTCGGATGTTTGTTTGAATTGCCAGTAATCATCATGTTCCTAACAAGCCTTGGAATCTTAAACCCGTACCGCCTACAAAAAATGAGAAGGTACTCATACTTTGGATTGATTGTCACAGCAGTATTAATAACACCCCCAGATTTTGTGTCAGATGTAATTGTGATCGTGCCACTACTGTTCTTGTATGAATGTAGTGTGTTACTTTCCAAGATCGTATACAGGAGAAAGCAAAAACAGGAATTAGACTTAACATAGCGAAGGGTGATAAGGGCTTTTGTTGAACATTCGGAGGAGCTTATTTTACAGGCTCCTCTTATGAGTACAAAGACCTGTTAATAATTAATTTCTTAATATGATTTGCTATTTTCTTTTATATCTGTTATTCTAAGGAAGAATTATTTTTGTTCTTATTCAGATAAAAGATTCATTTTGTTTTTCGTCTAAGGTATTTGAACAAGGATAGTAACAAAATGTGTGGCAATCACACTAGGAGGCAATTTACATGGAACAAGGTAAAGTTAAATGGTTTAATTCAGAAAAAGGTTTTGGATTCATCGAGCGTGAAGGCGGAGAAGACGTATTCGTACATTTGTCAGCAATCCAAGGCGAAGGTTTCAAATCATTAGACGAAGGTCAAAGTGTAACTTTTGATGTAGAGCAAGGACAACGTGGTCCACAAGCTTCTAACGTTCGCAAAGCTTAATAAGTGATCTTAATAAGCTAAGGGATATACCGATTTCGGTATATCTCTTTTTTATGTTCTAGGGAACCACGGGGACGGTTCTTTTGGTCCCCTTAAGAACCGCCCCGCGGTCCGCTTAAAATCTCCTTGCTTAATCAATTTTCTTTAAAAGCACTGTTTGCGCAGGTGCCATGCGGTCTGGTGCCAAAATAGTAAGCTCGTATTTTACCCCATCAACTAGAAGTTCCGCAATTTTCGTACTCGTTACATGATTAACAATGGACAGCGTCTCTATGTTCTTACCTTCTTGGGTTAGATAATCAACAACTGCATCATGGAACTTCTTTGGTTCTTCGTACCATTTATACCATTCATCTAATTCGATCCGAATCACATTGCCTCTTTCAAAAAATGATTTTACAAACCTCTTAATCATATAAAATCTCCCATTCCAAATACTGGTTTCTAATCTGTACTTATTTTTACTATAATAGAATTTGAACTAAATGAAAAGGATGCAAATGATGAAAAGAAAATTAGTATTTAGTGGAATCGTTATTATCATTATTTTTCTGGCTTTATACGGCAGCTACAAGTTAATGAACTCAAGGTCATTCCAACTATTTGGCGGGCTTACACAACAAGTTGAGACAAATCAAAAAGTGGTTGCATTGACATTTGACGATGGACCGACCGAAAATGTGAACGAAATCCTTCCGCTATTGGAAAAATATGATGTGAAGGCAACTTTCTTTTTAATCGGACAAGATATCGAGAAATATCCAGAGGAAGCGAAGGAAATCGCTGAAGCGGGGCATCAGCTTGGGAACCATACGTATTCCCATAACCGAATGATTTTCAAATCCCCATCCTTTATTAAAGAAGAAATTGAAAAAACAGATGAACTTATCCGTAAAGCAGGGTATGAGGGAGAAATTGACTTCCGCCCACCAAACAGCAAAAAACTCGTTGGATTACCTCATTATCTCTATAAGCAAAAGATAGACACAATCACCATGAATATTGAACCGGACACCTTCTACACCGAAACCGAGGATAGGATCCAGTATGTCAGAGAACAAATAATCCCTGGTTCCATCATCTTGATGCATCCGATGTATGAAGATAGCGATAAAGTTTTAGCGGAAATTGAGGGGATTATCCAATCGCTAAAGGATGAGGGGTATAGGTTTGTGACGGTTAATGAGTTGCAGGGGTATTAGATTGTCTTGAAATAATAGAAATTACTAAGAAGAACCATTATTTACAATGGTTCTTTTTGCAATAAAAGGAAAACGACAAATTTTGTAGAATTATATTATAATATTAGTAAAAAAATGAGGAAACGTTTCCATAAGGATGTGTTGGTGTTGGTAACAATAAAGGATGTCGCGAAAGAAGCCAGAGTTTCAATTTCTACTGTATCGAGAGTACTTAATAAGAGTGGGTATACAAGTGAAAAGACGAGAGAAAAGGTCCTTAATGCAGTTAAGAAACTTAATTATCAAGGTAGTCTAGTAGCTGCAGCAATGATTAAGAAACAAACATTAACTCTTGGTTTAATCATACCTGACATAAAAAATATTTTTTATTCAGATTTGACTAGAGCAATAGAAGATCGAGCAAATAGTCATGGGTTTAACATTTTTTTATGTAATACTGATAACAATTTACAAAAAGAAGCAGAGTATATACACCTATTGATTGCTAAGGGAGTCGATGGGATTATTTTTTCATCCCCAGAAGTAGATGATGAAAATATTAAAGAATTGAAGCAAAGGTATCCTGAACTTCCTATTGTTATATTAGGAGGCAAATTTCCGAACTTAATTCTTAATGAAATAGTAGTTGATAATGTTGATGGAGCACTTAAAGCGATGAGACATCTTCTAGAGTTAGGACATAAGGATATTGCATTTATAGGTGGGGATTTTGAATCTTATGCGTCAATTGAAAGGCACCAAGGGTACAAATTAGCATTGAATGAAAGTGGAGTTCCTATAAATGACGATTTTGTTATTTTTGACAAATTTTATATTGAAAGCGGGTACAAAAATGCATTGAAATTATTACAAAAAAATAATAGACCTACAGCAATATTTGCGGGAAGCGACAGTATTGCTGTAGGAATCTATAAAGCTGCAAGGAAACTTAATATTAATATTCCCGAACAATTATCAGTTGTTGGTTTTGATGATTCCCAATATGCAGAAATTTTGTCTCCTATGCTGACAACCATTCGTACACCCATAAAAGAAATGGGTCAAAGGGCAATAGAAATCATTGTTAAAACAATTAAGGAAAAGCAAATAAATAAAGAAACGATTCTTTTTTATCCAACTCTTATTGTAAGGGAATCAACTATGGAAGTAGAGATAAAGTGAGTAATCGAGTGAAAAAACAGAACAAAAATGATTCAGAATAATATTGATAGAATCGAAGGTAATTTTTATATTAATATAATTTTATAAATTTTCAAAAAAGTCTTGAAAGTGGTCTGTTAAGTATGTATAATTTGATTTAAATAAGTGGAAACGTTTCCACCTATTTAAATCATTTTTTTGTTAACGAGATAAAATGTGTAATATTTACGCAAAATAAACACTTAATGTATATGTGCAAATAACCAACTGCAGAAGAAACCTCACATGTATAGACACCTTCATGAATCTATAACAAACAGTATTTCATGTTTCCTCAATTATGCAAATCGTAAGTTTCAATAATGAATTGGTTGGAGGTGGGTTTTTCTGGAAACGTTTCCAGAAATAGTCCTTTAGGGCTATTTACTTATTCATTTACTGACGTAGTTCAATCCTGAAATTTTAGCATTAATCTTCATTAAAAGATAACATTTATTTTTTCAATTACATTTTTTGATTCAATCTCTTGCTAGTTTTTCAAGGTGTATAACTTTATTACTAAGGAGAAAGGGGATCGTAATGTTCGACTACAACATATTTATTCAAGGATTTCCCGGAAAGTCCTCAACCCATGGGGGGCTTGGATGGAGTACAGTTACCTTGTTGTCTCACAATGACCAAAACATTATTATTGATGTCGGCAGTTTCGGTGTCAGGCCTCTAATATTAGATAAATTACGTGACAAAGGTTTAGCTCCGGGCGACATATCCATGGTTTTATTGACCCATACGCATTGGGATCATTGTGTAAATTGGACTTTGTTTCCTAACGCAACCATTGTAGTGGGGCGAGTGGATATGAATTGGGCATTGAATGAACCACCTGGAGGATGGCATGTACCTGAATTGTATGTTAAGGAATTAAATTCCTCCCAACAAATAAGGTTAGTTGACCATCTTGAAGAAATTGTTCCTGGAATTGTTGCGCATCAAACTAAAGGACATTCACCAGGTCATTTGGCATACAGCGTTAACAATGGTGATTTTGATTTGATATTTAGTGGGGATGCCGCTAAAAATAGGGCTGAGCTTTTATCAAGGAATGTAGATATGACACTAAATCTTTCTGATAGCCAAAATTCAATTGATTATTTATGGAGTATGTGGAAAGAAAAGAAGAACAGTATTTTAGTACCAGGACACGATATACCTATGAAACTTGTAAATGGGGAACCTATTTATCTCCATAAAAGGGAAGCAGATTTACAATACTGGGTTTCGGATACATTAGAGGATTATACAACTATAGAATTGGCTGAGGAAACAATGTTAGCTAAACATACAAAATAAGATTACCCAAACTTCTTTAAATTTAAGGGGGTGGTTAAGTAAATATAATGAAAGGGTTTACATGTTGGTGTCTTGTAAATTAGCAGTTTAGCGTTTTATTTACATTCAGTAGAAATAGAGATGATTGTGTATCAAGTAAGTCGTTTGTCGGCAGAATTTTACCCAAACGGAATTAATAACTGAAATTAGATGGGGTGTGAAAACAATTGAGTGATAAACAAAAGCAACGTGTGATTGTGACTGGTGGCTCAAAGGGACTCGGCCGAGGAATCGCCCTAGCTTTCGCTGAGATAGGTGCTTCGGTAGTCATTGCTGATATTGATGCTGATGCGGGTGAGCGATGTGTGCAGGAAATCAACGAATCTGGAGGCCGAGGTCTATTCGTATATACGGATGTAGCTTCAAGTGATGATGTAAAAAGACTCTTTGAGGAAGCTGACCATTTCCAAGGCGGTATAGATGTGCTTGTTAATAATGCAGGCATTGGTCACGGTCCACTCTCAGAAAGACACTTTCTAAAGACTGACTACGCTATGTGGGAAAATCTAATGAATATACACGTTAATGGTCTTTACCACTGTAGCCAAATGGCAGCAAAAGCCATGGTTCACCAAGGTGAGGGCGGGGTCATTATCAATATGAGTTCTGGTGGAGCTACACGCGCACATCGAAATCGTGTCGCTTACGACGCGACGAAAGGTGCAATAGAGGCGGCTACACGAGCAATGGCACTTGATCTAGCTCCATGGAAAATTCGTGTGAATGCCGTAATGCCAGGTGCTATCTGGGTTGAAAATCGAACAGCAGTTGGTGAAGAGTCCTCGCCAGACAATCTCATTCCGCTTGGTAGACTCGGAATGCCTAAAGACGTTGGTCAAGGTGTTCGCTTCTTAGCATCACCGGAAGCTTCTTACATCACAGGCCATGTCTTAGCTATTGATGGTGGACTTACTTCTCAGCTTCGGGCACCAAGTATGGATGCCGATGTTGCACTCTCTATCGATGAAATTGAATTCGGTATGGCTTCAACCGGGATCAAAGAATAATTCCGTTGCCATCTGTTTATCTTTGGCAACTAGAAGATTCATAGAAATGAGCAAATGATTAGAATTTCAAACAGTATAACCAGGAGTCAACCATGTTAAGTACATGATAAATATAAAAAAAAATGAGGAGGAATTATTATGAAAACGTCATTTACAAATATTTTCGGAGTAGAAAAACCAGTATTAGGTATGGTTCATTTAGGACCACTACCTGGATCACCCCTATATGATGGAAATATCGAGCGAGTATTAGAAGCTGCAATCCGTGATGCAAAAAGTCTGGAAAAGGGTGGGGCAAGTTCTGTTATGGTAGAAAACTTTAATGACTACCCATTTTACCCTGAAACAGAGGAGCCTGAAACAGTGGCAGCGATGACATTGATTGCTCACGAAATTCGCCGTGAAGTAAAGCTACCAATGGGTATTAATATTCTAAGAAACTCTTGGAAATCTGCGTTAGCAGTTGCAGGAACAGTTGGGGCTGATTTTATTAGACTTAATGTCCTAACAGATGCTTACGTGACCGACCAAGGTCTAATCAATGGTACGGCGCACTTAGTAGCGAGATATCGAAAGTTTCTTGGTTTAGAGAACAAAGTCAAGATATTCGCTGACATTCAAACAAAACATGCTGCTCCATTAGCAGCTCGACCTATAGATGTCTTGGCTCGTGATACAGCTTATCGTGGAATGGCAGACGCTATCATCCTTGCCGGAGAGGAATCAGCTCAACCTCCTTCAATTGAGAATTTAGAGGCAGTAAGGAATGCAGTCCCTGATGTTCCAATCATTATCGGCAGTGGAATGAAAGTTGAAACTGCTCATTTACTCAAATATGCGGATGGAGCTGTCTTTGGATACGGGGCGAAAATTGACGATATCATGACGAATCCAGTTGACGAGGACAAAACACGTCGTTTCTGCGAGGGTGTAGATAGAGAAAGAAAATCACTATTAGTTAAATAATAAGAAATCCGTTCTTAATTTAAACATTACTTTAGAGTCTATTGCTTCGGTTTAGAATAAAAAATTATAAAAATGAGGAGGAATTTGTAATGAAAACGTCATTTACAAATATTTTCGGAGTAGAAAAACCAGTATTAGGTATGGTTCATTTAGGACCACTACCTGGATCACCCCTATATGATGGAAATATCGAGCGAGTATTAGAAGCTGCAATCCGTGATGCAAAAAGTCTGGAAAAGGGTGGGGCAAGTTCTGTTATGGTAGAAAACTTTAATGACTACCCATTTTACCCTGAAACAGAGGAGCCTGAAACAGTGGCAGCGATGACATTGATTGCTCACGAAATTCGCCGTGAAGTAAAGCTACCAATGGGTATTAATATTCTAAGAAACTCTTGGAAATCTGCGTTAGCAGTTGCAGGAACAGTTGGGGCTGATTTTATTAGACTTAATGTCCTAACAGATGCTTACGTGACCGACCAAGGTCTAATCAATGGTACGGCGCACTTAGTAGCGAGATATCGAAAGTTTCTTGGTTTAGAGAACAAAGTCAAGATATTCGCTGACATTCAAACAAAACATGCTGCTCCATTAGCAGCTCGACCTATAGATGTCTTGGCTCGTGATACAGCTTATCGTGGAATGGCAGACGCTATCATCCTTGCCGGAGAGGAATCAGCTCAACCTCCTTCAATTGAGAATTTAGAGGCAGTAAGGAATGCAGTCCCTGATGTTCCAATCATTATCGGCAGTGGAATGAAAGTTGAAACTGCTCATTTACTCAAATATGCGGATGGAGCTGTCTTTGGATACGGGGCGAAAATTGACGATATCATGACGAATCCAGTTGACGAGGACAAAACACGTCGCTTCTGCGAAGGTGTTGATAGAGAAAGAAACGCTCAATTGGTTTAGTAGTACACGGTTTTAATAGAATCAAAGTTTGAAGGTTTTGGGGCCACTTTTGGCCCCTTCTACAAACCGAAACCTTACTCTAATAAGAGTTTGGAATTAATACATCCTATATTTTTACTATAAATAGAGTGGCAAAATTTTAAAATATGTAAGGGGAGGATTAGAAATTATGGTGGAACGAGTAATTATTGACACTGATCCGGGTGTCGACGACCTTGCCGCAATCTATCTTGCGCTCGCGTCCCCGGAGCTACGTGTTGAAGCTTTGACAACAGTGTATGGAAATATTGAGGTGGAAACTGCAACGCATAATGCGCTTTCATTACTTGAATTAGCAGGTAGAACTGATATTCCCGTTTACCGTGGAGCCAGCAAACCTCTCATACGTCAACCGTACTTTGCCAAGCATATTCACGGCAACAATGGATTTGGTGGCGTAGAGGCCCCGAGCCCTACTGTTTCCGAGGCGAAGGAGTTTGCAGCAATGGAGATTGTAAGGCGCTGTAATGAAGCACCAAATGAAATTACAATTTTAGCGTTGGGGCCAGTAACCAATGTTGCTCTTGCTCTCTCAATCGACCCTAGTCTAGCAGAGAAGGTGAAAAGAATCATTGTTATGGGTGGTGCAGTCCGTGTTGCCGGAAACTATTCCCCTGTTGCGTCCTTTAACTTAGCAAGTGATCCTGAGGCTGCAAGAGTTATGTATGAATCCGGTGCGCCAATTGTTCAGGTAGGTCTAGATGTATGTACAAAGGTGCGAATTTCACAAGAAAATCTTGAACGTATTAGGGTTACGAATACTCGTCCAGGAGCTTTCCTCCTAGAGGCTGCTGAATTCCGACGTAAGGCATACATTGCCGCCAAGCAATCTTCAGAAACGGAGACAGGTGTTTATTTTAATGACGTACCAGCAGTTGCCTATGCGCTTTGGCCTGAACTCTTCGAAGTACAGTCTGCCTTTGTTTCTATTGAGACAGCTGGGGAACGTACAGCTGGTCAGACTGTCGTTGAGTTTACGGGACAGTGGGGTCATTCAGAACACAATACCTCGATCCTAATGGATGTTGACGGAGAGAGTGTGGCGAAACGTTTTGCCGAACGTATTTCTACTTTAGAAACACAATATGTCGGGCCTTATAAATAAATTGATCAAAAAATTTAAAAAAGCAGTCACAAGTCTAAATTTTCGTCTTTATTCATTTTATTAGATAAGTTCTTAAAAGGGGTGGCATAATGTCGACTCTCATTAAAAACGCGACAATTATCACGATGGACGATCATGCAAGTATCATCCAGGGCAGCATTATGGTGGAAGAAGGGTTCATAAAAGAAGTTATCCCACACAACTTTGGGAGTGAACCAACAATTCAGGTCAATGAAACAATTGATGGGTCTGAAATGATTGTAATGCCTGGTATGACAAATGCACATTATCACTCCTACTCGAATCTATTGAGAGGGACAACTAGCGATTTTCCATTGGAAATATGGTCTCTATATACAACGGCATATGGCTATTCGCTTGATGATGAAGATATATACAATGCGGTGCTTTTAGGTTTAATAGACATGATCAAAAGTGGTGTTACTAGTTGTATTGACCATTTTCCACATATAAAAAGATCAGAAGCAGCACTTAAAGCATATGAGGCTTCATCAATCAGAGTTGGATTTGCACCAATGATGCATGATGTACCAGATCATCATTTTCTTCCAGTTGAGTTACCAATAGAAATGAAGAGGAAACTTGATGAAACGCCACCAATATCAGTCGAAGAAATGAGAGCGTTTTATATATCTCTAATTAACAAGTGGCAAGATAAGAATAATAGAATTCAAATTTTAATAGGTCCAAATGCACCGCAGCGATGTTCGGAGGAAATGCTTGCGTTAAGTAAAGAATTAACTGATCAGCATGGAGCATATGTTCATACTCATCTTTTGGAAACGAGAATTCAAAAGGAAATCGGGGATGCTACGTTTTCGGGTGGAATAGTAGGCAGACTACAAGAGCAGCAATTGCTCTCAAAACGACTGTCCACTCCCCATTCTATCTGGCTTGAAGATGATGAGCTAAACATTTTAGCGGAGCATGGTGTTTCTCTTGTTCATAATCCGGTTAGTAATATGATGCTTGGAAGTGGGAGAGCAAAAGTCTCATCCTATCTCCAAAAAGGGATTAATGTAGCCTTGGGAACAGATTCCTCCAATTGTGGGATCTCTCATAACCTTTTTGAAGCAATGAGGATAGCTGTTATGCATAGTCGACAAGAACAATCTAACTTCAACGAATGGCTAAAACCAATAGATGTGCTTAAAATGGCTACAACTGGCGGAGCATCCTTACTAGGTGAAGAGAAAAAGCGAGGGAAAATTAAACAAGGTTATGAAGCGGATCTTGTGCTGTTAACCAAACAATCACCTGCTTTGGCTATGAATGCAGATCTTATCTCTCAGCTTGTGTATTACGAGAATGGAAGTTCGATAGAGTCGGTAATGGTCAAGGGAGAATGGGTCCTTAAGAATCGTAAAATCACTTCTTTTGATGAAGAGGCGGTCCTGCAATCAGTAAAAGAAAAATATGAATCCCTTGTTGAAAAAAGTAGAGCAAGCCTTCAATTGGCGAATGAATATGAACCTTACTTCACCAATATGTATGAAAAAATTCATCATAATTTTGGGGAGAAAAAAGCTAGTAGTAGATTGGATTCTACTAATGAGCATGTAATTCTTGAAGAAAATAAAACTCTGTAAAACCCATATAAAAAGGAGGACGAAATATGAAAAGTATAAAAAAGGATTTTACACTTATTGCCATTTTGCTCATTCCCATTGGTGTTGCAGTCAATGTAGTAGCTGGAGAATTGGTTGAATTATTAAAGATCCCTCTCTTCTTAAATCAGATTGGCACAATGATTGTTGCGATGGTAGCTGGTCCTTGGGTTGGTGCTGTAACAGGTGGGGTCTCAAAACTAATATTTGGGATATTTAACCCTACTCAGTTGGCGTTTATGCCGGTTTCTATGGCTTCAGGAATTGTAGTGGGTCTCCTAGCAAAAAAGGGGATGACAAAAAATGTTTGGAAGGTTGCTATTACAGGTTTCATTGTAGCAATTGTTGCAATCTTAATCGCGACCCCAACAACGGTTATTGTATTTGGTGGAGCATCTGGAACTGGGTCAGATACTATCACCGCCGTACTTTTAGCTTCAGGCAAAGAAATATGGACAGCAGTTATTACACAAAAGATATTTGTTGAAAGTATTGATAAAATACTTTCGATAATGGTTGCCTATATGATTGTTCGGAAGATGTCAGATCAATATCTATCTAAACAAAACTATGGTCACTTATATATTAATAATAACAATAATAAACTTGGAGCATAAAAGATTTTCATAAGCGCATGGGGTGAAAATGTCCAGAAATCTGCGGTCACTGCACCTGTCACCCCATTATGTCGTTTTTCTACTATCCTTATAATTATATAAGAGGGCTTGAGAGTATTAACCCAATTTTTTGCCATAAATCAGCGAAAAAATGAACCTTAATATGAAAGGGGAGATACACATATGAAAAAACTAAGAAGCTTTATTCTAAATCTTTATCCAACTACTAAATTCTTTGTTGCCGTCTTTTTGATGATAACCCCATTACTGTTACCAGGTTATTTATATTCATATTTGGCCCCCGTGTTGTGCTTAATTATTGCGATGGTAGCTGGAAAAACAAAGCTATATATAGACATCGTCTTTAAGGGATTGATATCGATTGTTGTCATGATTTTTCTTTTGCAATCATTTTTCTATCCTGGAGATACCATATTATGGTCATGGAGCATATTCTCCATTAAACAAGAAGGAATTGATTTTAGTTTACAACTAACATCCAAAATATTAGCGGTTGGATCAGCAATTGTTTTATTTTTTCAGATTACAAAAATTAATGATTTATCCCGTTCTTTAGAAATATTAGGAGTTTCGCCAAAAGCTACATATGTCCTTTCATCTGCACTTAATATTATTCCAGAGATGAGGCTGCATTTATTACGAATTATGGATGCACAAAGAACTCGTGGTGTGGAGACAGAAGGTAATCTTAGTATACGAATGAAAGCATTTATCCCTGCATTAACCCCACTGATATTATCATCATTTTCAAGTACAGATGAGAAAGCTATCACTTTAGAATCTAGGGCTTTTACAGCTCGGACCAAAAAAACAAGTTTACACAAATTAGAAAAAACTAAGAGTGATAATTTAGTAAGGGCAATATTATTGATTGTATTTGTTTCCATCTTGATTTGGAGGTTTTTCTTATGAGTGGAATAGAGATTCGAAATCTATCTTATAGGTATCCTACTGGAAGTGAGAAGGTTTTGCATGATATTAATCTTACGATCGAAAGCGGAAAGTTTTATGCCTTAGTGGGTGTTAATGGCGGGGGAAAGACAACACTTTGTAATGTTATTCGAGGTTTTATTCCACACTTTTTTAAAGGAGATCGAAGTGGAGAAGTGTTGATTGACGGTAAGGATGTTACTGATTGGGATACAAGTGATCTTGCGCAGAAGGTGGGTTTTGTCTTCCAAAATCCTTTTACCCAAATCAGTGGTGTAAAAGAAACTGTTTTTGATGAGATCGCTTTTGGACTGGAGAATCTAGGGGTTGAAGTGAGTGAGATTAAACAGAGGGTTCAAGATATCATTAGTTTGCTTGGTATTGAGTATATCCAACACAAAAACCCGAATGAGCTATCAGGTGGACAAAAACAAAGAGTGGCTTTAGCGTCGATTATCGTAATGGAGCCAGATATTCTTATTTTTGATGAACCTACATCACAACTGGATCCACAAGGTACCGAGGAAATATTTAAAGCAATTGATATTATGAAGAAAAAAGGAAAAACAATTATATTAGTAGAGCACAAAATTGAGTTAATTGCTGAATATGCAGATTATGTTGTCGTTATTCAGGATGGATATATTAAGAGACAAGGAAGAACGGAAGATGTGCTTTCTGAAGAAGATACACAGGACTATGGTGTAGGATTAACCCAGTATACACTATTAGACTTACAAATGAGAAAACATAATATGAATACAGAAAGAATTCCTATTACTGAAAGAGACTCCGTTCAAGTGATGAAACAATGGATGGAATTACAAGGGGTGAGATCATGAGCTTTTTAACTTTAAATGACGTTACCTATTGTTATCCAAATGGTTTTAAAGCTGTTGAAAATGTCAGCATGTCTTTCGATAAGGGTGAATCGGTAGCCATAATTGGACAAAATGGGGCTGGGAAAACAACAACAGTGAAAATGATGAATGGATTAATAAAGCCAACACAAGGTGATGTTATCATTGATGGCTTGAATACTAAAGATTATACGACAGCTCAGATTTCTAAAAAGGTTGGTTATGTCTTTCAAAATCCTGATGATCAAATTTTCCATGAAAATGTAAGAAGTGAAATCAGGTTTGGGCCAAAGAACCTTGGGTTTTCGGAGCAGAAAATTGAAGAAAACGTAATGAAGGCAGCAGAATTGACAGGAATTGTGCCATTCTTAAATATACATCCGTATAACTTGCCTTATTCCCTGAAGAAATTTGTCACAATTGCCTCGGTAATTGCAATGGATACAGACACGATTATCTTAGATGAGCCAACAGCTGGTCAAGACTCATTAGCCATTGAAAGATTAGGGTTCATTATTGATTCATTAGTTCGAGAAGGGAAAACGATTATTACCATTACACATGATATGGAATTTGTCGTTAATAACTTTGAACGTGTCATCGTGATGGCAAATAAGAGAGTAGTTGAGGATAATCATAAGCAAGAAATTTTCTGGAACCTTGGTGTCTTGGAAGAAGCGATGTTAAAACAGCCTCATATCAGTCGACTAAGTAATACATTAAATCTTAATGAAAAAGTATTAGATATAAATCAAATGATAGATGTACTAAAAAAAACATCAAGTAAGTTAGAGGCTATTTAATAAAGAGGCAGTATGAAACTCTCTAACTACTAGAATACAAAGGAGAATCGAAATGAAAATTGGTATTATTCATGCAACGTGTAATGCTGTCCCACCTTTAAATGCAGCTTTCAAACAGCTAGCTCCAGAAGTAACAGTTTTAAACTTTGTTGATGAAAATATCCAGTACCACGCGAATCAAATTAATGGACTCGATGACAAATTATATCGAGATTTTGTCAATATGGCCAATAAAGCACAAGAAGCGGGAGTAGATGCGATTATTGTAGCATGCACCGTACTGACCCCTGTAGTGGATACTGTTAAGCCATTTATCTCAGTACCAATCTTTGCGGTGGATCGTCCGATGTTAGAGAAGGCGGTTTACAATTACAAAAAAATAGGGGTTGTGGCAACAACAGCACCATCTGGACCAGCAACAAAAGCCCAATTAGAGAAACTTGCCAATGAATTGGAAAAAGAGATTGTAGTAGAAACACAAATTACCACTCAGGCCATGACAGAATTGAAAGCTGGAAATGAGGAAGAACATAATCGTCTTAACCGTATTGCGGCAGCGGAGCTAAAAGAAAAAGGATGCGATGTCATCATTCTTGCACAAATTACACAGGCATGCGCAGAATCTGAAACGAGCACATTAGGACTTCCAGTGTTGACAAGTCCGAAAGAAGCAGTAAATGCAGTTATGGGTGCTTTGGAGCGAGTAAAAGTAAATAGTTAGTGAGTACGAACTTATACAATACCATCCGAGTTACATCATAGAACTGCAAAAACTTCAAGTAAAAGGAGAGATTTTCAATGAAAGTAAGTTTTATAGGATTAGGCGTAATGGGTACAGGAATGGCATTTAATCTTGCAAAAGGTGAAAAAGAAGGTGAGTATGATTATCTAGTGTGTGATGCAAATCCAAATGCATTAGAGCAATTCAAGGCTCAAGGGATTAAAACCACAACGAATGTGATGGATACAGCAGATAGTGATTATGTATTTCTTTGTTTACCAGACTTAGAGATTGTAAAAAAAGTTGTATTAGGCGAAAACGGCTTATTAAAATATATGGAACCAGGTCAGAAGATTGTTGACTTTAGCACAATTAGTTATTTAGGCGCCATCGAAATTGCAGAAACCTGTAAAGAGAACGGAATTGAATATATGGATTGTCCTATTTCTGGACATCCGAGAACAACTGTAGATGGAACGCTTAGTATCATGTGTGGTGGGAACGAAGAATTATTTAACACAATAAAACCTATGCTTGATCGTATGGGAAAACAAATTCTCTATATGGGTGAAATCGGGGCAGGACAACTGACGAAGATGATTAATAACTGTGTATTAAATATTTGTTGTGCTAGCTTTAGTGAACTATTACCAGTAGGTGTAAAACTTGGTTTAGATCCAGAAAAACTAGGTGACGTATTAATGACAGCAACAGGATCAAGTTTTGCTTCAAAAACATTGATCCCTAAAATATTAGAAGGAAATTTTGAACATAGTTTTTCACTAGAGAGAGCATATAAGGATATGGAAAGTATGAACGAAGTACTAATGAAATACCAGATTCCACTACCAACTTTGAGTGGAACCATGCAAACATATCAACTTGCATTACAAAACGGACACGGTGATTACTACAAGCATGCAATGATTCGTTACTTTGAAGATATGTTGGGCGTGGAAGTACGTAAAAAGAATATTGAAGAGGCAGAATTGGTTAAATAACAGTCATGATTAGAAAAATCATCTTGAATAAATAAAAAGGGGTGAATCTAATGCGGTTTGGAGTTATTGCAGATGATTTTACCGGCGGAAGTGATATCGCTTCCTTTTTTGTAAAAGGTGGACTGAGTACGGTTTTATACAATGGAGTACCGAAAATCGATGAGGCTCCAAATGTGGAGGTATGTGTAATTGCCTTAAAAACCCGCACTCAAAATCCAAAAGACGCTGTCAAAGATTCACTCGAGGCGATAGGCTGGTTAAAAGAGCAAGGTGCTCAACAGTTTTACATCAAATATTGCTCTACATTCGATTCGACACCCGAGGGTAATATAGGACCAATCTGTGATGCGGTCATGGAAGAGCTGGATGTTCCTTATACGATTCTTTGTCCTGCACTTCCGGTAAATGGACGTACTGTTAAAGAAGGATGTTTATATGTAAATGGAGTTCCATTGCATAAGAGTCCGATGAAGGATCATCCACTTACACCAATGTGGGATTGTGATCTGGCTCGTTTAATGGATGCACAAAGCAGATTTCCAAGTGTGAAAATGTCAGATGCTTTATACAAGGAAGAAGTAGATGAACTAATTACAAGAATAACAACACAAAGTACGCATTCACATTTTTATATCGTGCCAGATTACGAGATAGAGGAAAATGCGGAAAAGCTGGTTCAGTTATTTGGAGGGCTCAAACTTTTAACTGGTGGTAGTGGCCTTGCATACCCATTGGCGAAAATGTATAAGGAAAAAGAAGAAATGGATGGATTTGAACGTTCTAATACTCCAGCGTTACTATTAGCAGGAAGTTGCAGTGAAGCGACTCGAAACCAGATATTAGAATATCAAAAGTCTGGTGGTAAAACTTATTTCATGGATCCGATTAAATTGATTTCAGGTGAAGAAACGGTCGAAAAGATTTGGGATGTGATTTCTCAAAACAAAGAAGAATCAATCCTGGTATACAGCAGCGACACACCTGAGAATGTCAAACGTATTCAACAACAAGGAAAAGAAGAAGTTGCTGGGAAATTAGAAAAGGCAACTGCAGATTTAGCAGAACTTGCTGTTCAAGCTGGGTTTCACAGAATCATAGTTGCAGGCGGAGAAACGAGTGGAGCTGTAGCAAAAAGGCTTGGGTATAATGGATACCATATAGGAGATAGTATCACACCTGGAGTACCCATCATGATACCAATGGAAGATAATCGAATTCGAATGGTGTTTAAGAGTGGAAACTTTGGAAAATCTGATTTTTTCCTTCAAGCCTTATCTTTAACATAAGAGAGAAGTGGTAAATATGGATCATACATTAGATAAGAAGATTGAAGATGCTATTTGGGTTGCCAAAAGTCTCTTTCAACGTGGGAAAGCAAGTGGCAGCGTTGCGAATCTAAGCTTCCTACATGAAGATAAAATTTATGTAACTGCTACTGGAACATGCTTTGGAACGCTAAAACCAGAAGAGTTTACTGTTATGGACTTGGATGGAATTCAATATGATGAAGTAAAACCAAGCAAGGAATGGCCGTTACATTTGTCCGTATACAAAGCTAAACCAGATACTGGAGCAGTTCTTCATGTGCATAGCACTTATAGTGTGCTTTGGAGTTGTCTACCTGATCTAAATGAATCAGATTGTATGCCGGATCATACTCCATATTTGAAAATGAAATTGGGAACGGTTGGCTTAATTCCATATGAAAAACCCGGTAGTCAAGAATTGTTTAACGTATTTGAAAAACGCGTAAATGCTAGTGATGGCTGGCTGTTGAGCCATCACGGTCCGGTTGTACCAGGTAAAGATATCATGGAAGCATTTTTTGCATTAGAAGAGTTAGAGGAAAGTGCGCACATTGCTTGGGAGCTTCGAAAGCTTAATACAAAATGACAAAGATAATTTTTGTCACACATTAGAAGTAGGTGAAGAGGGTGAAAATAATGTTGCATATTATATTAGCTGTTTTTGCTGGTTTATTGATTGGCTTTTTATTTGGACTGACTAAACTACCGATTCCAGCACCACCAACTTTATCTGGTATTGGAGGAATTCTTGGAATTTATTTAGGATACAAAATCTATTTATCTATCTTACCTGTAATAACAAAGTTATAATCAAAAAGACCTTGTCGGATGTTCCGCAAGGTTTTTTCCTTTAAATTGCATAATGATAATTCCCCGAACAACTATAGTAAAGAAGAAAATTTGGGTAATGACAGTCACCCATTATGGCATTCTTTTAAATATTGGACACACGGTTAATACTAAAGGTGTATACATTATTTAAAAGAAGAATAGAGGTGTCATTCTGGGTACTGTTGAGGTGTACGGGTTAAGTCAATATTCCAAGGGTGAACTAACATCAATGGTCATGTCTCACATTGACGAGGCTCTTGATGATTTTGATCTTGAAATTAAGAAGATAGCCATTATCGGGAGTCGTTTATACGGCAATTTTCATGCTGAAAGTGACTTGGATATTGTCATCGAATATAGTGGAACTGAACGAGAAGATGATGTTTTTCATAATCTTATGGAGGAACCTCTTTATATCGACCATATAAAAGTTGATTTTTTGCCGTATTGGGATATGAATGGTGATGGAATTGGAAATCGTAAGCATATTATTCTTTTTGATGATTCATATCATTACTAATATATGACGTTGGAAACACATGGGGCTAGCTAAGAAAAATGAAACTTTTCCCGTTTTGTATCGTATATATGGTATGCTTACAAAACAGGAGGGGATATAGTGAAGAAACGATTTTTAGTTTTTTCTTTAATAGGGTTGCTATTTCTTGGGGCTTGTTCCGTCCTTGAGGATGTTAATAATACATTAACGTATGTGAATGAGGCAACGGATTATGTCAATGAGGTAAGTACTTTTGTTAACGAGGCTCCCAGCCTAGCAGAACAGGCTGTTACCGATGAGCAAGCAAGAGCAGATCTTGAAACGATGTTAACTGAAATGCAGGAAGACATGAATTCATTTAACGCGCTGCAACCACCAGGAGTCGCAGAGGATCTTCATCAGCAAATCGTCGATTATAACCAACAAGCAGAAGAAGGCGTTAATTTGTATCTTGATAATATCGAGAATGGACAATTCGACCCAGCTCTTCTTGAAAATAGTGAGTTATTTCAAACGTTGGAGAACGTAACGAATACGATTGATCAAATACAACAATTAGGCAATTAAACATAAACCAGGCGCAGCTCTTTTTAATAGAGCAAGCGCCTGGTTTATTATTTTATAGAAAAAAATATACTAAATTTTCTTTACATTTAAAACATTTAGAAATATAATTGTATACAAATATTCAATTATTTATTTATATTAGGGGAGGTGAATAAATGCATTTGAAAAAACCGACGTTGACAAGAGTTTCTGCAAAAGACATTGCTTACTCAGAAATAAAGGAGCGTATTCTTAAATGTTCTTTCAAGCCTGGGGAACAAATCGTTGAAGATGAGTTAGCGAAAGAATTAGAGATTAGTAGAACACCCCTAAGAGAGGCGCTTCAACGTTTAGAAATAGAGGAGTTAGTTGAACGACAGTCAAACGGTCGTTTAAAGGTTGCATCTATTTCTGTACAAGAAGTGAAGGAACTATTCCTTGTCCGAAGCTTGTTAGAAGGAATTATTATTGTCGAGGCAATTGATAATATTACGGAAAATGACATTAAGCATCTTGCGTATCATGCTTTTATGATTAAAAATAATTCAAGCGAAAACAACTATGAGGATGTAGATCATTTTGGAGGTCAGTTTCACACAACTCTATATACTCTTAGCAACAACCAGACAGTTATAAAAATTTTATTTCAATTAAATGATAAAATCTCTAGATATAGGCGTCTAGCACATCAAGTGGATACAAAGAAAACCTCAGATGAGCATGAGACAATCCTAAACTTTATTATTCAGAAGGATAAAATAAATGCAGAATTAGCAATCAAAAAACATATTTTAGATTCAATGGAACAAGCCGTAATGGGGGTGAAACAATATCTAGAATCTTTAAAATGACAGATCGTTTTATAGGTTAAGTATTAAATTAATAGATGCAAGGAGGAGTTATATGTCTTTTGCGGTTATTGGAGCAGGTAATACAGGTCAAGCTATTGCTGCATACCTCTCTCTACAAGGAAAGAAAGTTAAGCTTTATAGTCGAAGTCCAGTAAAAGCAGAAATTCTATCGTTTCAGGGTCTAGAACTAAAAGGGATCTATTCAGGAAAAGTTCCGATTCAAGCATCACCGCATATTAAAGAGGTAATTGAAGATGCAGAATACATTATTATAGCAACTACAGCATCAGGCCATAAACCTATATTCAAAAAGCTAAAACCACATTTGAAAGAAAACCAAACCATTGCAATATTCCCTGGATATTGGGGAGCAATTGAATGCAGAGAAGTTCTTGGTAACGATATTGAAGAAAAGAATCTTACAATCGCGGAAACAAGCGCAATGCCTTTTATTTCAAAAGCAGAATCCACTGGTACTGTAACAATCAGTAGAATTAAGCAAAATGTACAAATTAGTGTAATACCTACCTCTAAGAATCGTACTATCTCAAAATACTTCCTAGAAACATTCCCACAATTAATTTCAGCAAACAATGTTATTGAAACATCTTTAAACAACTCTAACGTCGTAGTACATACTCCAATTACATTATTTAACGCTAGTAGAATTGACTCTGCAAGTGAATTTAGATTTTACGGTGACGGAACCTCACCATTGACTGTTTCGTACGTTGAAAAACTTGATGAGGAAAGGATCAGACTTGCTGAACATTTTAATATAGAGACACAAAGTATCCTATCTATCTTAAACGAGTTCTATAAAACTGATTTTCCAACTTTACTAGAAGCTTTACCAGGGTTATTCCCAGACGGATTGGCACCAACCACTTTAGACTATAGATATATTACCGAGGATATACCATATGGGCTTGTGCCTATATCAGAGTTAAGTAGAAAAATAGGGTTAGAAACTCCATATACAGACTCACTTATTAGTACTGCTTCACTGTTAATGGAAAAAGACTTTAGATCGGATGGTGTCAGTTTTGAGGGACATACAGCCGAAGATATTAATCGTTTGAAAGGGCTTACTCAATATATTTAAACAAAAAATAATGAATATGTAGGAGGTTATGTGATGACACAAGTAGAGTTAGGTACAAAGCTTTCAATGGTAAAAAGAAAGGTAACAGCTGTTGATTTAATTACCATCGTAATATTTGCAGTCTTATATCGTGTACTCTGGTATTTCTTCAAATTTGCTGGTGTTGTTTTCCCGTTCAACCATACTTTTGTTTACTTGTTCTGTGCTTTTGCTTTAGTGCTATGTTGGGTAGTTGTAAGAAAGCCTTATGCATCAGTTTATTTTACAGCCGCGTGGTGTGCTATTAATTTCTTTCTACAAGGCGAACTCCCAATCTATTGGATTCTAGTTGTCATTGCACCAATTCTACCGGAATTATATTTAAATAGCAGAAGTAAAGCTTTTGCAAATCCGAGTGATGTTTATTCTAGTACAAAAGATTTGATTGTAGCTGCCTTACTTTACAACGCAATTTATGAAATTTTTGTTTGGTGGAGCATTGTGTATCCTTACCAAATCCCAGTGCCGTTCTATTTAATTGCGATTGTTTTTGCAATCTCACTTGTTGGAATGATTATTGGAACAGTCATTGCTAAGCCACTTGGGCTAAAATTAAAAGCTCTTTTAGGATAATGAAAATTGATTTGTATGGAGGTGTAAGCTATGGCAGCAAGCGATTTTGTTGTAAATCTAGATAAAGGAACGTGGGTTCATAAGTTGGACCCACGTGCTAAATTACTTTTGATAATTGGATTCGTCGTAACACCATTGTTATTTATGGATCCCCTCTATTTAACGATTATCCTGCTGATAGGTATACCTATTTGGTTATCAGCGAAGATTCATATGAGATCAATTATGCCTTTACTTGGCACAATCGTTATACTTGCCATGTCAGCAGTTATTTTCTCTACTTTTTATAATTATGAACAAGCAAATGCCAATGTCCTATTTTCAATCGGTTCGCTTCAAGCGACAGATATCGGCCTATATTCTGGTTTGGTGCTTGGATACAGAATAGCTATACCATGTTTTATGACGATTGTTATTATAACGACAACTGACCCCGCATTGTTGGCAAAGGGTTTAATGAAGATGAAGGTTCCTATGAACATCGCCTTTATGTTTTTAGGAACATTAAGGTTCTTCCCATTAGTTTTCGAAGAATTAACAAATATCTCAAATGCACAAACCATTAGAGGCGTTAATAAAAAAGGGATAAGAGGAAGTTGGAACAGTTTTAAATTAGCGGCATTTCCTCTGCTGATTAATTCGTTAAGAAGAAGTAGAACAATGGGCCTTGCTGTTGAAAGTAAAGGATTTAGCAAAATGGCTTGGCGGGAATATTATCAAGATATGAAACTTGAAAACAAAGATTATGTAGTCATCGTTCTAACTATTGTATTCTTTGCCGGTGCGTTGTATGTAAGATATGGTCTCGGATTAGGGGCAGATAATTCATTTATAGCATAAGTACAATGTTACACTAAATCCTTTGCAAAGGAGCGAACTTATGAGCACAGATTCAATTATTCATGTAAAAGATCTTAATTTTTCGTATCCTAATGTCGATAAAAAGACGTTGAAAAATATAAATTTACAAGTAAACAAGGGAGAATTCGTCCTTATATCAGGTACAAGTGGAAGTGGAAAGACAACCTTAGCAAAATGTCTCAATGGAATTATTCCGCATTTATCTGAAGGAAACCTAGAAGGAGACATTGTTATTAATGGGAAAAACACTCAATACGTTCCAATGCATGAACTTTCATCCGAGATTGGAATGGTGTTTCAGAACCCAGAAGATCAGATTTTTTCAATTCGTGTAGAGGACGAAGTGGCATTCGGAGTAGAATGTCAGGGCTATACTCAAGCAGAGATTAAAAAACGCGTTGCGTACGGTCTTCAGAAGTTACGATTAGAAGATATTAAAAAGCATATTACGTTTTCCTTATCAGGTGGACAGAAGCAAAAAGTTTCCATAGCTAGTAACCTAGCGATGTTACCATCTATCCTCATACTTGATGACCCAACCACTGACCTTGATCCGGTTAGTAAGCAGGAAGTAATGGATATTCTTGCCGAGTTAAAGCAAGAACTAGATACTACTTTTCTAATTATTGAGCATGATCTGAATGATTTAATTGAATTTATAGATCGAGTGGTTATCATGCATGAGGGGGAAGTCTTGTATAATGGGTGTCCTGGTGAAATCTTTAATAAACATTTTTATGAACTAAATGAATTAGGGATAAGAATCCCTGATCATATAAGACTTGCAAAATATTTATTTGAAAAAGGTTTTACTTTAGATACTTTTCCTATAACGAAAAAGGAAGTTTTGGAGTGGGCAAAGCAGCTCTTAAAGTCTAAGAAGTTAACATTTCCAGAACAAAAAATTAAGCCGAAACAGGATTATTCCGAATTGGTTGCAACTTTACGAAAAGTAGATTTTAGTTATAGTAAAGAAAAACAAATACTCCATGATATTAATTTAGACATCCGAAAAGGTGAACTATTAGCAATCGTAGGTCATAATGGCTGCGGGAAGTCTACATTAATGAAGAACTTAATAGGACTGTTAAAACCTACACATGGGGATGTCGAAATCAACTCTAAAAATACGAAAAAGAGCAAGGTCCAAGATATCATTTTAGATATTGGATATGTTTTTCAAAACCCAGATAATCAGTTGTTCTGTAACACTGTTGAAGATGAAATTAAATTTGGGTTAAAAAATAGAGGCTATGCGGAAGACATTATTAATCAACAATTAGAGTTAGCTATTAATACAGTTGGACTTCAAAATAAAAGAAAAGAACATCCTTTCTCTCTGAGTAGAGGAGAACGTCAAAGATTAGCAGTCGCAACCATGTTAGTGTCAAATCCGAAAATTATTCTGTTGGACGAACCAACTACGGGACAGGATGAACAAAACTTAAAGTCGTTATTATCCTTAATGGAAACGTTAATCAAGAATAATCAAGCAACCATTGTTATGATTACTCATGATATGGAAGTGGTAGCTCAGTATGCTAGTAGAGTGGTTGTAATCGACGCAGGAAAAGTTGTGATGGAAGGAGAGCCGAATGACGTATTCTTTAGTAATTATGAAAAGCTACGTTCATTAAAGCTTAAGCCGCCAATTATTTCTCAATTTTCTGCAGAGCTAAGTGAATTTGGATTTCCTCATGTCTCGAATTGGAACAAATTCAGTGAGCAATTCATTCAAAAAGACAAAGAATTAGCCGAAGAATCTAAAAGGTCAATTGTTTAATAGTATCTTAATACACCTACTTATGCAGTAGGTGTATATTTCATTTCATTTAAATTTGATATAACCATTATTAATGAGAAAGGAATGAGGGAAATCAAAATCAAAAGTAGTCTCGTTATAGGTTTTATAGGTATAGGTGTTATGGGGAGTGCTATGGCTAAAAACCTTTTACTTAGCGGTTATAAACTAAATATTTACACCAGATCCAAGAAAAAGGCTTCGAACTTAATAAAGTTGGGTGCGATTTGGAAGGAATCTGTAAGAGAAGTTGCATTAGATTCAGACGTAATAATTACTATGGTAGGCTTACCTTCTGATGTTGAAAATCTTTATTTGAAGAAGGACGGTATTATAGAAGTTGCGAAAAAAGGCACATTAGTAATTGATATGACAACGTCAAAGCCTTCCTTGGCCAAAATAATATTTCAGAAAGCATTATCGAAAGGGATATCAGCACTTGATGCACCAGTTTCTGGAGGTGAGGATGGTGCTAAAAACGGTAGTCTTACTATTATGGTTGGAGGTTCAGAGTATGATTTTAATAAAGCACTACCTATATTAGAAATTATGGGTAAAAACATCTACTATGAAGGTACAGCTGGAGCTGGACAGTATACAAAGATTTGTAATCAAGTGGCAATGGCTATCAATATGGTTGGTCTATGTGAAGCAATAATCCTTTCGAAAAAAGCCGGTCTGGACCCAAAAGGAATAATTAGAACATTAACTAATGGAACATCGAATAGCTGGGTTATGGAAAACTTAGCACATAAAATGATTGAAGGTGATTTCAAACCAGGATTTTATGTAAAGCATCTAATTAAGGATTTAACCATTGCTTATGAAACCTTTGAAGAAATGAATGTGGATGCGCCTGGACTGAAATTAAGCTTATCATTGTTTAAACAGCTGGCAGAAATGGGAGAAGAAAACAATGGCACGCGAGCAATAATTAAGGTATATGAGACTGAATAGGAAATTTTATGTTATTTGCAATATATAGATGGTGAAAAAAAAGTTGATAAATATATTGACAATTATAAATATTTAAATTAACATAACTGTATACAATAATTGTATACAGTTTTTGAATACAAAGAATGCATACAAAAATACGAATAGCGAGGTAAGTCAATGCATAATCAGTTCAATAGCCCACCAACAAAAGGTTCAGCGAAAGACTTTGCTTATTATGAAATTAAAAGACGGATAATAGATGGTATATTACAACCTAATCAACCTGTTAGCGAAGAAGATTTATCCTCAAAATTAAATATCAGCCGAACACCTTTAAGGGGTGCTTTAGAGAAACTTGAATTTGAAAAAATGGTCATACGTCAGCCTAATGGAAGGCTAAAAATAGCTCCAATTTCTGTAGAAGAAGTAAAAGAAATATTTAACGTTAGATCTAAATTAGAAGAAATTGCCGTTGCTGAGGCAACAGAAAATGCTACAGACGAGGATATTAGGAATCTAAAAGTTATTGCAGATAACCTTAGAGATGCCTCTAAAGAGGGGAACATAGAAGAGCTTTTAAAGTATGGAGTTGATTTTCATTCGTATATTTATGAATTAAGTCGTAACGGGACAGTTAATAACTTTTTATCACAACTATATGATCATATTCATAGATACAGGCGCTTAGTTCCAAATCAGAGTGTGAAACGAGCAATAGAAGAGGGAGAAGAACATCAGCTTATTTTGGAATGTATTACAAATAAAGATATAAAAGGAGCTGAGTTAGCAATGAAAAAACACATACAAAATAGTTTGTCTTCTGCCATAACGGCAATTGGTATATATGAAAAAAATAACTCTATTTGGTAACTTATCTTACCAACTACGTTTACTTCCAAATGAACTTACTATTAAACAAAATGGAGAGGGGTATTAAAAGGTATGATGAAACCATGGAAATTTAACACTCAAGCTGTTCACAATGAGCAACATCCAGATGAAAAGACTGGAGCAGTATCACAGGTAATAATACCAGCTGTAGCATATTCATTTGAAAATGCAGAATCTGCAGTTGAAGTTGTAACAGGGAAAAAAGAGGGGAGATATTATGGTCGATATGGCAATCCGACTACTAGAACATTAGAAAAAAAAATAGCGTCCTTGGAAGGTGCTGAAGATGCCTTGGGAGTCAGTAGTGGCATGGCGGCGATAAGTGTAGCATTAATGGCTCATCTTTGTTCAGGTGATCATGTTGTTGTAACTAAGGATGTATATGGAGGAACCCACAAATTTTTATCAACTATTGCTAGTAGGTACGGGATTGAATATGATTTTGTAGACTGTACAAATTTAGCTAACATTGAAAGCGCTATCAGAACAAACACACGTGCTGTATATATAGAAACACCTTCGAACCCGAGTCTTACTCTGATTAATATTAAGAAGGTCTCAGAAATTACTAAAAGATACAACCTTGTTTTAATAGTAGACAATACGTTTATGACACCATATTTACAAAAACCATTGGAGCTTGGAGCAGATGTAGTTGTTCACAGTGCTACAAAATATTTAAATGGGCATGGTGATGTTATTGCAGGTATTATTTGTGGAAAAAAAGAAATGATTGATTTTATGCGTAAAGATATTATGGGAGACTTAGGGCAAAATCTGAATGCTTGGGAATCATTTCTAATCTTAAGAGGAATAAAAACACTCGGAATACGACTGAAGCAACATTGTCATAATGCACAAAAAGTAGCAGAATATCTTGAAAGCCATCCATCTGTAGAAAATGTTTACTATCCTGGTTTACAATCTCATCCTCAACATGAACTTGCAAAACAACAAATGAAAGGTATGGGGGGGATTGTGTCATTTGAGGTTAAGGGAGGTGTTCAAGCAGGAAAAGAGTTTATTAGTACCCTAAAAATTGCCATGATTTCTTTTAGTTTAGGAGATCCGGAGACTTTAGTACAACACCCGGCTTCAATGACTCATTCATCAATTCCAGAAGAAAGACTTTCAGATTTTGGGATTGCAAAAGGTCTAATTAGATTATCTGTTGGGTTAGAGGATGTCGAGGATATAATTGCAGACTTAGAGCAAGCGTTAACGTCTATTACTGTAACAGTTAATAAGTAATAAATGTGAGATATGCTTTATCATAAATGAATGATATATTTTTTTACTATAAAGTTTCTGAATATTCCATCTTGTGTACAGTTATTGTATACAAATCGAGGCGTGAATTTCTAATGAAAGGGAGGGTAACTAGATGCTATCTTTAAAAAATCTTCGGATATCATTTGATAATAACGAGATTCTAAAGGGGATAAATCTAACAGTTAATAAAGGGGATGTTGTAACTTTTATTGGCCCAAGTGGAACTGGAAAAACAACTTTGTTGAGATGCTTAAATTATTTAGAAAAGCCAAATGATGGGGAGGTGATTCTCTCAGGACTTCATATTGATTATAAATCAGTGCAGAAAAAAGATATCCTAAAACTTCGAAGAAAAACAGCGATGGTCTTTCAACAATTCAATCTATTTAAACATAAAACTGTCATTGAAAATATAATGGATGCTCAGATAGTGGTACAAAAAAAGTCTAAAAAAGAAGCATATGAAAAAAGTCTTTTGGAATTAGAACGAGTAGGTTTACTTGATAAAAAGGATATGTATCCCTCACGTTTATCAGGAGGTCAGCAACAAAGAGTAAGCATCGCTAGGGCGTTAGCACTAGAACCAGAGGTTATTTTATTCGATGAACCTACTTCTGCACTTGATCCCGAATTGGTAGATGAAGTTTTGAAGGTAATTGAAAATGTTGCGAAATCTGGAGTAACAATCCTTTTGGTAACACATGAAATGAGGTTTGCAAAAAATATTTCTACAAAAGTTGTATTTATGGATAAAGGGTATATTTCAGAAGAAGGGCCGCCCTCCCAAATTTTTGAAAACTCAAACAACATAAGAACAAGAGAATTTTTAAAGAGTTTTTATGAGGACAATTTAATTTCAAATAATGGATGAAAAGGGGATGGAACAAGATGATTAAAAGAACAAAGTTATTTATATTTTTAGGCTTAGTCTTATTATTAGCAGCATGTAGCGGTGAAGCCTCATCGGAAAAATCAGAAACAGGTGTTAGAACGATAGAAGTTGCTGTTCCTCCGACTTCAAAACCATTAAGTTGGGAAGAAAATGGGAAACTAGTAGGATACGAACCTGACATTCTTAGGCTTGTAGATGAAAAATTAGCAGATTATGAGTTTAACCTAGTAGGTGTTGCTGATAGTGCAGCTGAAATAGGTCTTGATACAGGTAAGTACGACATAATTGCTCAAGGCTTATTTAAAAGTGCGGAACGTGAAGAAAAATATCTATTACCTTCTGAAAACAATGGCGCAAGTTTAATGAAAATATATACGAACAATAAAGATATTAAAGAAATGAAGGATCTAGTTGGTAAAAAAATTGTTCCTACAACTCCTACCGGAGGGGTTTTCAATTTCTTAATGGCCTGGAATGAAGAAAACCCTGAACATGAAATTGAGTTCCAAACATCAGACGCAGGTTTATCGTATGCTGATCGTTTAAAAGAAGTTGATTCGGGAAAATACGATGCTTTAATACTTCCATCCAATTTGGGGCAAAGCAAAATTATTGAAAATGAGAACTTGAATATTCATGTAACTGATCCGGTTAAGGTTTTTCCAACATATTTTTTAATCTATAAAACAGAAGAAAATAAAAAATTCGCAGAAGAAGTAGGCAATGCATTAAAGGAACTAAAAGAAGAGGGTAAACTATCTGAATTATCGATTAAATACTATGACGAAGATGTATTTATACATGAATAAAGTTGACTAAAGGGAAAAACAACTGGACCCCATTATAATGAGACAAAAATGCAGAACTTGCTTGGATGAGAATGGGGTCTATGAAAAACTTTAAAGATTCACATATACCAACATGAATCTGCCATTGTTCTAATTTAGTGAGAGAAGGGTTGCCGATACAATGGATTTTATATTTATGATTGAAATACTTCCGAAGTTTTTAAGTGTCCTTCATATAACCATTCTGATCATTATTGCATCCTCAACATTAGGATTAATTTTAAGTATTTTTGTAACAATGATACGAATAAAAGAGATTAAATATCTTAGTAAAATTATGACTTTGTATATTTCTTTTACAAGAAGTGTGCCAATTGTCCTTCAATTATTCTTAGTCTATTATGCTCTTCCAGTCCTTTTTTCACTAGTGGGAATTAATATTAGTAATATAAGTGCTGTGATAGCCACAATCCTTGCATTAACTCTATATAATGGAGGTTATTTGGCTGAGGTTATTCGTCCTGCTTATTTAGCGGTTGAACGGGGTCAACATGAAGCAGCGCTAAGCTTAGGCTATACACCATTTCAAAAATTGACAAGAATTATTGCACCTCAAGTCATACCAATAGCACTACCTGGATGGGGAAATGCCTTAATTTATCTCATTCATGATACCTCATTAATATTTGTTATTGGAGTGCTCGATATTATGGGTGTTGCAAATTTATTAATTTCTCAATCCTATGGATCTAATCAAGTTGAAATCTTTCTAACAATAGCCGTTTTATTTTGGATTCTATGCCTTGTATCAGACAATATTGTCCGTTTCCTTGAAAAGAGAATCAAATATTCACAAATAGGTAGCGGAATAAAACAGTAAGGGGGGGGTAAATTGTTCAAATTTGATATTCTTGTAGAGGATTTTGTAGGCATTTTAACGGTTGTCCCTAAGACACTATTATTAGCTTTAGTTATACTACTAATCTCAACACTCCTAGGGGGAATTATTGCAATCATTCAACAATATAAAATCCCTGTAATCTCCCAGTTAATCACAGTCTTTAAATCATTTTTAAGGGGAACCCCAGCAGTGGTATTGCTTTATATTATGTATTACGCCTTACCTCAAATCAGTCATCTTCTATTATCGTTAATAGGAATAGAATTTAATCCAAATAATTTAAACCCAGTTATCACAGTTATCGTTACCTTTTCATTAACCTTATCTGCTTTTCAGTCAGAAATTATTAGAGGTGCATTTCTTTCTGTAAATTATGGGCAGATTGAAGCAGCACATTCATTAGGATATAACTTTTTACAGACTCTTTGGAGAGTCATCGTACCACAAGCATTAACCGAAGCTCTTCCAGACTTTTTGAATTCTTATATGGTTATAATAAAAGCGCTTTCACTAGCATTTTTAATTACTGTTGTAGACATTTTTGCTAAAGCAAAAATAGTAGGAGCAATGACGTTCAGATATTTAGAAGCTTTTGTTGCGGCAGCTCTGATATATTGGTGCATCAGTGCATTATTAACTTATCTTGTAAATAGATATGAGATTAGCCTAAGAAAAGGGCATTAATTCAACTATTTTGATAAAAAACCTATATTTCAAAAGGTTAAATATATTAAGTGAAGGAGATTTGTGAAATGAATAAGTTTGAGCGTATTAAGGGTGCATTGAATTCAAAGGAAGTAGATCGAGTACCTGTTAGTTTGTGGATGCATTTGTCAAAGGATGATATTAACCCAGGTATTCTGGCAGACTCTCAAATAGAATTTACTAAGAAATACGACTATGATTTTATAAAATTGATGCCCTTTGGTTTATATTGCGTGGAGGATTGGGGAGCTCAAGTACAATACTTTACAAGGACGAATCGTCCTCCAATCATTAAAAAATACGGAATTCAATCAATTGAAGATTGGGGGAAATTAAAGGCCTTACCAGCTTACTATGGCACCTATGGAAAACAACTTCAATTGGCACAATATGTTAGTGATAAAGTGAAAGGTGAAATACCATTTGTTCAAACTATTTTTAGTCCGTTAACGGTTGCAAGAAAACTTGCTGGAGATCGAATACTGTTGGATATGAAAGAAAGACCTGAACTAATTAAAAACGCGCTTGAAATAATAACAGAAACGACTATTAATTTTGTTAAAGCAAATATAGAAGCCGGTGTAGATGGATTCTTTTTTGCGACTCAATGTGCATCGTACGATCTTTTAACAGAAGAAGAATACAAAATATTTGGCGAACCTTTTGATTTAAAGGTAATAGAAAGCTATAACAAGGAAACATTTTTAAATATTGTGCATATTCATGGTGATAAAATTATGTTCGACTTAATTAAGGATTATCCAGTTAATTGTTTGAATTGGCACGATCGTTGGACTGCTCCTACATTAGCTAAAGCACGAACACTGACCAATAAGTGCTTACTTGGAGGAGTTAGGGAAGTACCATATTATGATGAGAATAATAGAATAATAAGAAATAGTTTATTAATTGATGGTACTGTAAATGAAGTAGAAAACCATGTAAAAGAGGCTATAGAAGAGGTTGATGGTAAAGGGTTAATTATAGGTCCAGGTTGTGTAATAGACCAGGCTACACCAGAGAAAAGTCTTTTTGCAGTTCGGAGAGCCGTTACTGCTAATCAGCATACATTAACGTAGCTTTACCATAAATAATGAATAAGGGCTTCGTCCTCTTACGGAGCTCTCTCAAATTTATAAAGGAGTATTCATCTTGCAAGAGTGGAGTAATCGTATCATTTTACTACTTATTATTACCTATATTATCACACAATTTTATTCACCTCCTGTACTTTATATGGTTACCGTAATTTTAACAACTTTAGTGATGATAGTTAGTATGATATTTAGCAAGCATCTCCCTCGTATATTTAGTGGTACTATGGTAGGCATTGGCACTATTATTCTGTTTATACAAAAAGCTGGTTTTGATGCTTGGGCAGAGAGCATTACAAAAAACCTACCACTTGTGTGCTTGATAATTGTAGTTCCAATTTTAACTGTTCCTATTGAAATAGGAAAATACGATGGTTATATTGCACAATTTACTTCCAAGTTTAATGGTAAACCACAATTGCTTTATATATTATTATCAAGCACTTTCTATATTTTAGGTCCAATAACCAATTTAGGATCCATCCATATTATTCATTCCATGGTAAAAAGATTGAACCTTCCAGTAGAATTTTTAGGCAGACTATATATTAGAGGGTTTTCTTCAATTAATACTTGGTCCCCTTATTTCGCATCCGTTTTTTTAGTTGTGTATTATTTGAATATACCAATGTTGTATTTCTTACCATTTGGATTGTTACTCAGTTTTTTTCAATTCTGGACAGCAAACATCTTATTTTCAATTAAAGAAAAACACTCTATTAATTTTGAGGCTATGGAACCGAAAGTCAATATTCGCACAAAAAAACTATATGAACTACTTTTTTTCCTTCTATTATTAAGTGGAACAATCTTTTTTCTGGAGGCTAAAATTGCGATTAATGTAAGTGTATTAATAATAATTACGGCAGTTGTTTATTCTTTCATTTGGGGAAAATATTTAAGAGAATTTAGACGTTTCAAAAAAGAAGCAATCCTTTTTCGAAAAAATATAATGCCATCCCAGGCAAACGAGGTTTCCTTGTTTTTATCTGCTGGTTTCTTTGGAGTTGTACTGTCAAAAACAGTTATTTCCGATTACTTTAGTTATTTGTGGACTCAAATTTCTCATTTATCTATTTTGTTATTGATTCTATTTACAATCGCACTTGTAGGTGTTTTATCATTTGTTGGTATTCATCAAATTGTCGTTATAACCTCTATTCTTTCTAGCGTTTCACCAACGAATTTAGGTTTGCATGATATTACGTTTGCGATGATTTTACTAAGTGCTTGGGCAGTAGCAGGGACTGTATCACCAATCACCCCTACAAATGTTGTTACTTCAAATATAATTAAAGTTGATGTATATCAAATTATCTTGAAATGGAACCTACTGTATACAGTTATAATTATGAGTGTACATACAATGGTTATATATTGTGTGCACTTGTTGTTATAAATCATGGTTATAGAATTATTAAGAAAAGCAGCTTATCAATTACTGTGACCACTGAATAAAACAGGCGCAGCTCTTTTAATAAAGATTGCGCCTGTTTTCTATTTAATACACAAAATAAATCAATATCGAAGTCACAATCCCAATCCACACACTTAGTAGAATACAATAGCCCATAATGTGACGAATATGAAGTCCAACAATACTTAAGATCGGCAATGCCCAGAATGGCTGGATGAGGTTCGTCCATGCATCTCCCCAGCCGACTGCCATCGCGATAACGGCAGGATCGGCACCTAGTTCCATCCCTGCAGGTACTTGAAGTGGACCTTGTAGTGCCCACTGACCGCCACCTGATGGAGCGAGGATATTGACGAGTCCAGCTGTCCAATACGTAAAGACACCAAATGATTCTGTGCTTGAAATGGATGTCATACCCCTGATAATGGTATCGGCAAGTCCGGAGCTACCGAGTAGTGCGATAATCCCCGCATAGAAAGGAAATTGTAGAATGATAGGCGAAATAGATCCGGCAGCTTCCTTAAATGCATTTCCATATTGTGCAAGTGAGCGGTGGAAGAGCAGTCCTAATGATAAAAATAAGATATTAATAAGGTTCAAGTTGAGGTCCACACTTTTAGCGAACTGTAGCAACACATAAACGATACCAACTAAGCCAATTAAAATACCCAATATTGGTGTGTTCTCTAAACGAATGGCAGGTGAATTAACGTCTTCTTTTGTAACAACTTCTGCTTGTGGTGGTTCCGCTTTTGCTGTATATGGGATGATATTCTTTTTGGGAGCCATTAATAGGATAAAAATAGGAATTGTAATGAGTAGTGCAAAGAAAATGATGACCGTACCCGGGTGGAAGATGGTTTCAGAGGTTGGGATAACGCCCATTACATCGGCGAGAAAGTGATCTTCTGTTGCAATCGTTAGAAGGATTGAGCTCGAAAGACCAGCTGTATAAAGTACAGTAGGAGCATAGGCACAAGCGACCAAAAGTGGGAAATGAGCGTTTTTATTCCTTTTTCCTACCTCACGAGCGACGATGGCACCAACAACAACAGCGAGCCCCCAGTTGACATAATACGCAGCAGCCGAAATTAAGAACGTGAATAAATACGCCTTTGTTGCCGTATTAGCTTTAGCTGAGATAGCCTCTAAACCCTTTCGAACAAAAGGAACCGAAGCAAGGACCATCCCCGTCATAAGCAAAAGCACCATTTGCATCGTAAACGCTAAATAAGTCCAAAATCCATCTCCGTAAGACTGAAATAAATTCGCAGGATCAGCAGGAGCTGTAAAAAAGGCCAAGACAAACACAAACAAAGTCATCAAGACAGCAATAACAAACGCATCAGGCAAATACCTCTGAATTACTCGTGAAAAGCGTTCTGACACTCTGTTTAACATTTTTATCCCTCCTTTTACTACAAAAGGTATGAGGGGAGCGAATTTTGTATGACTTGTTTTCAATAAGTCTCTTTGGAGTATTTTTCCTTAACTGAAAAATGAACAAGCAAGGCCAAATGCCCTTGCTTGTTGTTTAATTCTTTCTTATTTTAAAGACTGCTCATGATATAACTCTGGGTCTGCTTTCACTTTCGGTCCTTTTTTAGGTTTTGGTCCCATATTGTCAAAACGGGCTTGATCATAGATGGCGGAACCTACGATTTCAGCAACATCTTGGAGTTTTTCCTTACTTATTTTGTCTAACGAGTCTTCTGGTGTATGATACCAAGGCTCTGAAGGGCTATGAATAAATAATGCAGCAGGGATTCCAGCTTCTGCAAATGGAACATGGTCACTTCTGCCACCAGCATAAAATGGAGTAGGTTCTCCATTCAATCTTGTACTTGATGCTTGTGCAAGCTCAGTTACTAGATTTGGTTTACCATCAAGTGTCGCCATTGTTAGGTTACCTGCATCACGACTTCCGACCATATCTAGATTAAAGTTTGCAATAATACGATTGAGGTCGTCCTCAGGTAGATTTGCCACATAATGTGCGGAGCCAAGTAGCCCATTCTCCTCAGCACCAAATGTTATGAAACGAATTTCAGTATCTGTAGGTAGGTTTTTAAAGACACGAGCGAGCTCAAGTGTCATAGCGGTCCCTGAAGCATCGTCATTTGCTCCAGGTGCACCAGCAACGGAATCGTGGTGAGCCCCAACAACAATGACATCATTGGTATCTTTTTTCTTATTGGTTGGCTTTTTCGTTGCAATTACATTATGAGAAATACTCTCACCTGCTCTAGCACCTTCAACTTGGAGTGAAGTATGTAGGACCTCTCCACTTATAAGTGCTTCATGCAGTGCATCACCTTCTGCTTTCGTTAGCGCAACAGCAGGTACATACTTGTCGTTCGCTTCTCCAAGTGTTCCATTAACTGCTCCTGACGTATTGTTGAAAATAATAACTCCTATTGCTCCTTTTTCAGCAGCATTTAAGACTTTCTCCCCAAACGAGATCTCGCCACGCTGAATAAGCGCAATTTTTCCAGTAAGGTCAGTGTTTTGAAGTTCAGCAACTGTCCCTAATCCTGCATAAACTAGTTCCCCTGAGACATTTCCATTTACAGTATAGGTGAACGAACTTGGGTTGAGGGTACCATCATAACCATTAACTGAAAGTTCAATTGCACTTGGAGGTGTATAGCCATAGAAGGTAAATTGTTGAATTTCAGTTTCGTAACCATAGGATTCGAATTGTTCTTTTATGTATTGAACAGCGTTGTGTTCTGCTTCAGTCCCTGCAACACGCGGTGTTTCAGAAAGGGATGCAATATTGTTATAAATATTGTCTACATTAAGTTGATTAATCACCTTGTGATCAAAGAACTTCTCCTTCTGAGATTGCGTCACTACGATTGGTTTTGCAAATACTACAGGTGTAGCAATAGCCCCAAATGCAAGTGTTGTAGTGAGTCCAAACGATACTACTAGTTTTTTCATGAAATTCCTCCTTTTACTAGATTCATAGTACAAGGTAAAGTTTATATCATTTGGAAAATTCTAATAAGTGTAGGAATCCTTAGACAAACATAGGCTTAAACTCATATTTATACTTCAAAGTGGCTAGAAAAGGACTTACTCCCTATGAGGAAAATACTTCCAGAAATAAATCGAGGTTTGGGTATTGTCACATTGAAGAAGGTGGCATGCTGGGAGGAGTTTAATGGTTTGTCAAAAATCTTCATCAGCATTCCAGCAAGTTTCCGTTTCATTTGCCTCCACCAAAATGCAGTCTGAATTAATTCTTCTAGATTAATACTGTTTTCAATCCCCATTTTTTTTATAAATCTTGACAATATCTTCGGTACATACATTACCTACAGCTTTATTGGCAAATGGAATCCTTCAAATTCATCAATTGATGAATTACAACGATGAACTCCAGCCTGTGTATCCTGCAAAAAAATTGGGTTGAAATTTGTTGGGGTGGCGATTGGACGTCATATTTGCCAAAAAAAGAGACAAGATTTAGCCCTTCAAATATCTAGTAGTCTTTTAATAATAATTAATGAATAAAATGGCAATACGTAAATAATTGTTAAAATCATCGGATAGGAAATTAGGACGTGCAATTAGCTCAACCATACTCAGTAATAATAATAGGGAGGGGAAGACATGAGTTCAATATCAAGTGTTTATATGCCTAAAGCTATTTTTTATGGATCTGATTCCTTTAAACAATTAGGGATTGAAACTAGGAAACTAGGAACTAGAGTTCTTATCATTAGTGATAGGGTGATGGAGGATATTGGGTATGTTAATGATTGTAAAAATATATGCAATGAAGAAGGAATTGAGCATTCAACCTATTTGGATATTACATCCGAACCGACTGACATATTCGTTCATGAAGCTTTGAAAGTATTTAAACAAAATAATTGTGATGTCATTATTGCACTAGGTGGAGGAAGTTGTATTGACACAGCAAAAGCTGTTTCAGTAATTGCTACAAATGGGGGAAGTATTAGTGATTTTATAGGGAATAAAAAAATCGCTGATAAGAAGGCTGTTCCACTAATTGCAATTCCGACCACAGCGGGTACTGGATCTGAAGCAACAGATGTTACAGTCATAACAAATACTAAAAATGATGTTAAAATGATGATTAAACAACCGGCTTTTTTACCAGAAGTCGCTATAGTTGATCCTTTGCTTACACTTTCTTCTCCAAAACATATTACTTCAGCAACCGGGATAGATGCCCTAACACATGCAATCGAAGCATACATTTCAAGACGCTCACATCCATTCACAGATACCCTTGCATTATCGGCGATCAAATTGATTTACGATAACATTGAAGAAGCTTATAAGAATGGTAACAATATATTAGCAAGAGAAAAAATGTCATTAGGAGCCTTAAAAGCTGGCATCGCATTTTCAAATGCATCTGTTTGTTTAGTTCATGGAATGTCCAGACCAATTGGAGCTTTATTTCATGTACCACACGGAGTTTCAAATGCAATGTTGCTACCTGCAATATTAGAATATAGTAAATCAGCTTGCATTGATAGATTAGCTAATATTGGACTGTTAATTAGACCAGAGTTAAATGGTTACTCAAATGAAGAAATTGCAAATATCGTTGTAAGAGAAATAAAGCAACTTTGTTCGAATTTGAATATCCCTAATATGAAGGAGTGGGGGATAGACAAACAAGAATTAGATAAAGTAGTTGGAAAAATGGCGAAAGATGCTATTTCAAGTGGTAGTCCCGGAAACAATCCAAGAATTCCAACAGAAGATGAAATTATTGCATTATATGAACTTTGTTTTGATTACAAGATGAATGAAGGTGTTAATGAATCAACCTTTTAATTGGTCAATTTCATTTGAAACGGAAAGCCGAAGAAGTAAGAAGGGCCAAGTAGCTCTTCTTTTTTCACAGTAATATTTTACCATGTTTTTGCATTTTTTTGTAAAATATTGTGATATAATCTTGAAAAATAGGGAAAATTTGTTTTGGGAATTACTGTATCAACTATACTTGAGGTGAAATATGCTTGAATTTTTATTAATTTTTACAGTTGCAATCCTATTCATCCTAGGAATACCAAAAGTAAAAGGGTTCCTAGGAGAAGCATCAGTGCGTCTTTATTTAAACAAACTAGATAAAGAGAAATACCAGGTGTTCAATGATGTTCTCATTCCGTTAAAAAACAGAAAATCGTCACAAATTGATCATGTTGTAGTGTCTCCTTTTGGAATTTTTGTAATTGAAACGAAAAATTACAAAGGGTGGATTTATGGTGATTCTAAGAGCAAATATTGGACTCAGGTCATTTATAAACGCAAAGAGAAGCTTTATAATCCTATTTGGCAAAACTATGGCCATATTAAGGCATTGCAAGAATACTTAGGAATGGAGAACGAAGAACCCTATCATTCTATTATTTCCTTTAGTAACCGGGCTACACTAAAAAAAATTGAAACTAATAGTTCAAATGTAAGTGTCGTGTATTCTTCACGCCTTGTAGGTACTATCCTGGAACATAAACAAGTACATTTGTCTGCAGGAGAAACCAAGAAGATTGTTAATAAACTTGAGAAAACATTGAATGCTGATGGAGACAAGAAAAAGCAGCATGTTAAAAACATTAAAGATTCACAACGATTTTATCAATATAAAATTAACGCAAATATGTGCCCAAATTGTGGTTCGGAACTGGTCGAAAGAAAGGGAAAATACGGAACTTTTTTGGGTTGCAGCAGCTATCCAAAATGTAGGTTTGTTGAGAGTAACAAACAGGCAAATTTGTAATAGACAGCTTTTATTCGTCTTGTCTACACTGGCTACTAGTCAAAGCAGGCAAAAGGAGTTTCTATTAAATGGCAACATATTTTAGAATCCATAATAATATTTAGCCAAACATGTTATTGTAGAATGACAGGAGGTGTCCATGTGAATCAACAAAAGACATTACATATTTTAAATGGAATGGAAATGTATACATATTTTAAAAAGACTTCATTCTTAGAAGACGAGTTAATGATCCCGTTTAACGAAGCAATGTGCTATGGAAACACCTGTGAAGAATTATTTTCTGAAAAATTTACTGAGATACGGTCGAAAGTTCATCATGTTACACCTTCACAATATGCTGAAATTACCCTAAACCCATTGCAGCCTCTTTTTGATGGAGATTTTAATCGGATCATATTATGGTTTGATGAAGATATGTTTTGCCAGATTAATGTTCTCACCATTTTGGCTTGGTTAGACCTAACTGATTATAAAGGAGCAATCGAAATTCATATCGTCGGTGATGCTTTTCAAGCTGTGGATTCCTTTACATTAACGCCGAATGGATATTATAAACTCTACAAACAGGTAGTAATCGACAAAAAACTTCCTCAGGGTGTTTACCCAAATTCTCTACAGAAGGGGATTGGATTATATTTCAGTTATCTTACTAGTAATAGTGATCTGATGATGTATATTCAAAAGCATCAAGATATCCCAACAAATGAACTCGTTCAACTACTAATCCAACACTTTAAACATTATGGGTTGGGGGATACACAATACGTTGAAATTATTGAGGCCACTTGCAAACATTAAGCAATTTTATATGTTTTATAGATTCAATCAAAAAATAACGAAGGAATCTTGAATGCTAACTGTAACTTGTTTTGATGAAAAATTTGGGTATTCTTTCCTATAATCTGGGCAGTGTATTAATAGGATTACACAAGTGGGATATTTAGAATTAATTGGAGGTTGCAAGCATTGAGTCAGAAAAATCCTATTAATGTTTCAGAAGTAGGCACCCTTTGGCAGACATACTTAGAAAAGACGCTTATTATGAGGCTTTTGGAATATTTTATTGAAAAAGCGGATGATCATCAAGCTCGGAATATACTAGGAGGTCTGTGGCAAGAGCTAGATTTTTATGTGAAAGAGATGGAGGAAGTTTTTAAGGAACAAGGTATGGTAAAACCTGTAGGGTTTACAGCTGCAGATGTCCATTTGGATGCGCCTAAGCTGTATGACCACGGATTTGATATTATGTTTGTTCGGGTTTTAAAGGAAGTTAGCATGGGTTTATATACTTTAAATATGAACATGTCTTACAATAAAAGAGTGATGGCTATCTATGAAGGTCTTACATCGATCACCCAAAAAATTTATAAACTTGCAACTGCATATTTACTTGAAAATGGGATACTTTCTCCACCTCCATTCGTTACCATGCCGAAAGAAGTAGAATTCATTGAAACAAAGAAGTACTTAGAGGGCTTTAAGATTACCGGTGATAAACGAGCATTTAATAGCCTCGAAGTCGGATTCCTTCATCACACACTCGAATCTAATAATATAGGGATGCAGCTGATTACAGGGTTTGCCCAATGCGCTCAAAACAAAGAGGTGAAACAATACTTTCTGAAAGGGAAGGAACTTGCAAAGAAGCAAATCAAATTCATGGAAGATATGTTACTAAAAGCAGATATTCACCTTTCTGCTAACTCTGGTGCAACGGTCACGAAGTCAACGGTACCTCCTTTTTCGGATAAGTTAATGATGCACTGCATTTATATTCTCAACGGATTTTCAATTGTTGGATCAGGAAGTGGTGTTTTTTTCAGTTTACGGAATGACATTGCCATGAAATCAATGATAATTGCTAAAGATATCTACTTATATGCAAGAGAGGGAATCGAACTTAAGATAAAAAACGGTTGGTTTGAAGAACCTCCCCAAACAGAGAACAGAGCAGAAATTATAAAGGGGAATGAATAAGTCGTAGGGGAAATAACGAACCTTGGATGATAATTAGAAAATATGTACATAAAAGTACGGAAGGCGTTGATCCAAGGAGGGATTAACGCCTTATGTGGAAATATTTATACTACAGAACGGGATTAAAAAGAAGCATTTTATGTTATAGGAGAATTATGATGCTTTTGGGAAAGGTTGTAGATATAGTGAGCTATGAAATTATTACATTACCAGGCTATCGGGCAGTAGGATTAAGATGGGAGGGTACATTTTCTGAGATTGTACCTAGTTTGAAAAACGTGATTCGACAAGTTGAAGAACGTGTTAAGGAGATAGATCACAAGGTAAATCCAAATGTTCAATTAGGTCTATCTTATCATGTAATTGAAAATGGATTTGTGCACTATGCAATGTATGAAGTAAGTGATAAGCAGGAACTTCCTAAAGGGATGATCGAAATAGAAGTTCCTGAACTAACGTATGTGAAGACCACACATAACAAAGGGGAAGATATAGAACAGACATATACGGATCTACATAAATGGTTATTTGATAGTGAGTATATCCCATTTAGGGAAGAGGGTGTAGATTACTATGATCCATATATGCCAATAAAACATGAACGTTATCCAGTTGATCGTGACCCTATTGATCCGCATTTTGATATCTATATTCCGATTGTCAAAGAATAATATATTCTTATTATCGGAAATGATTCGAGTACCTAAAGGCAACAATTGAAGGTTTTTAAAAGTCTTTCGAAAAAGGCAGGGTTATTAATAAGAATCTCCTTCGAAACGCTAATCCGTAATTATAGATACCAAATACACCCAAAATGTAATCGTTCCGATCACAGTATCTACACGATAAATTAGTAAATTTTATCCAATGTCCTTAGAAAAAAGGCTTTATCAATTCATATAATATGACACGATGTCATATTTTTATTGACAAGTGACATGGTGTCATATAAAATTTTTATTGTAAATGACACTGTGTCACTACATTGTGAGTGAATATGGTTTAGAAAAGTAGCCCATAATGTACGTTAATTGAAAAATAAGAGATTAATTGGGAAAGAGGACATAATATGGAAACCAATTCTAAGCAAAGAGGAATGAAAGGGCTTAAGACGGTTGCGCGAGCATTAACCGTTATGATCGGGGCATTTATAACTGCATATGGACTGGAAGCGATATTAATCCCAAACAACGTTTCAGATGGCGGTGTAACTGGCCTGAGTATCGTTGGATCACAATTAATGGGAATTCCTTTAGGCCTATTAATTGCAGTATTAAATATTCCATTCATATTCCTAGGTTATAAACAAATTGGGAAAAGTTTTGCTATTTATTCTGTTATTGGAATTGCTTCATTAGCTTACGGGACAAGTATTATGCATCATATTCCAACCATTATTGAGGGAGATACACTGTTAGTAACTGTCTTTGGTGGTATTATCATCGGTTTCGGTATGGGATTGGCTTTACGAAATGGCGGTGCATTAGATGGCATTGATATGTTAGCTGTATTGCTATCAAGAAAATTACCTTTTGGGACAAGTGACCTCATTTTATTCTTAAATTTATTTGTATTTATCATCGTATCGACTGTTTTTGGGCTACAAGGCGCCTTCCTATCGGGAATTGCTTATTTTATTGCTTCCAAGGTGATCGAAACTGTTGAAGAGGGGTTAAGTGGTTCTAAAAGCTATAAAATTATTACAAGTGAGCCTGAATTAATGGTAGAAACAATACGTGACCGTTTAGGTAGAAGCGCAACATATAACCTAGCTGAAGGCGGTTATTCAAACGAAAAAATCAAAGAAATTACTTGTATTATTAACCGTTTAGAAGACAGTAAAATGAAAGAAATCATTTATCAAATTGATAAGCATGCCTTTGTTGTTGTATATGATGTAGCGGAAGTTAAGGGTGGCAACTTTAAGAAAAGGGACATACATTAATAAATATTGATTCCATGTATTGTTTCGAAGGTAATGAGTGGATCCCTTTGTGAGAAAATATCGATCGGATTGAAAAGGTGAATTTTAACTAGCTAAAAAGTACCATACTTTAAAAGAAGTATGGCACTCTAATTATGAGCCTTTTCTAGGGCGAGTTTGATTCCGAATCCAACCAGGATCGTACCTGTGATTGCTTCAATGATCTTCTGTGATTTAGGTTTTTTCATAAAGGCACTGACCTGGTTGATTAGTAAGACATAGAGAAAAAACCAGATAGCGGTCAATACAGTATACGTAATTCCCATCAGGAGAAATGGAATGAACGTGTGGTTTCCTGCGTCTACGAATTGAGGTAAAAAGGTTAAGAAAAAGACAGCAACTTTGGGATTTAGGATATTGGTTAGGAACCCTTGTTTAAAACAAGATGTATTTGCAAACTGTCTTTTTGCGTTGGAATCAATGGTGGCAGCTTCTTCCTTCTTCCTCAATGACCATAACGTTTTAATCCCTAGATAAATTAAGTAAATAGCCCCTACATATTTGAATGCAGAGAATAACAATGCGGACTTCACAATGATTGCTGAAAGTCCGAATACAGCAGCAGAAGTATGGATAAGGAGGGCACAACACGTGCCTAAAGCCGTTTTTAGGCCTCCAATTCTCCCAACTGTAAGAGTATTCTTTGTAGCAACGGCAGTATCAGGACCAGGTAATATAATTAGAAAAATACACATAAGAACAAACAGATAAAAGTTTTCCATTTCCTTATCCCCATTCTTATTAAGGTCAGATATGTAATTCTTACAGTATATTATATAGAATGCGTGTTGTTTATTGAACAGAAATATTTGTTTAATTGATTTGATTTTTAAGATTTTATATAGAATTACAACCCAAAAATACAAAAACTCACCAAAAACGGTGAGTAAATTTTTTGAATCATTCCTTAATCTCAATTTTACGATTTTTAAATGAACCTGAATGCTCTAATTTGATATGTGCTTCAATCGATTTTATACTATCCTCGCGAAGTAATGTATCTTGACTTTTTAGCTTTTTCCAATCAGCATTATACTTTCGGAAAAGCTGATGTTCGAAGTTTAAAAAATCGATATCATGCTCCAAACCTAATCGATATAATTGTCTGATTTCAGAAATGATGCCTTTTTGTACGTATTCTTCCATGGCATTTACATGAAGTGTGTTGTTTTTAATGCGATTGCTGACAATCGCGTTAGCCAGAAAAAGGACTGTAAAGCGAAAGTTTCCGTTTTGTTCTTCGGGAATGATAGTTACCGATTGGTCTTCAAGTACCGCAATAAATTCTGGATTTCTTTCATTGGGTAAAAGTAAGGAGGCACGTACAGTTTCAGGAGCTATCCACCGCATGCCTTTTAGTTTCTCATACGGAAAATAGCCTTTGTATTTCTGGTTATCGAGAAAAAATGCTCCATCAATCGCTAGTTTTGCCTCATCTTTTTTATTTTTCTTCCATTGTTGGTCATCGATCGTGAGTGATGGAATATATGTAGTACGACCAGGATCAAAAAACTCACGTGCAAATTGATTTAATTTTAGCGGCCTAATGGTCGATCTTTGTTCGTATGAACTTTCTGGACTATGAAGAATCGTATTTAATGAATTTTGATTAAAGAATCCATTTGTCGATAAAATATCCAATATGGAGTTCTTTGTCCCAAAAATCCATGGAGTAGGGCGAAACTCATAATATCGTGTTAAACCATCAAAGATACTATCCATCCCTTGTTCAAGTGCATTTTCACTCAGAACAACAGCTGTCACATGTGCCCAAAGAAACCGTTCTTGCGAAGTATGATATGCTTTGAAGAATGCATCAATAAAGGTTTTTCCGCTTGTTTGAGAGACATACACTTGAGGTGCCCCTCTATCACCGTTTTCTGTTTTTGCGACAGAGGTTAATCCAATCATCTGAATCGAGACATAATACTCCCCATCTCGGTAATCAACACCAATAGCAGTAGCAAAGTTTTGATTTTCAATTTCTCCTATGTCATTTTCACAAGCTGTTAAAACGAAAAGACATAGTACAATTTTTATTAAGCAAACTATCATTGTTTTAAGTTTCATGCTATTTTCTCCGCTTCTGAATGAATGAGATTCCAAATTTTTTTCGGTCAAGTGGATTCAAAAACAGGGCTGCTAAGTATTCTTTGAATGTTAAGGAAGCAACGGGTTCAAGATAGGCTACTTTTAAAGACTCTAATGTTGATAGATAAATAAGAACGCTAAAAAATCCTATAAAAAGTCCGTATATTCCTAAAAAAATAGAAAGTAACAAGTTATACACCCTTAGGATACTGACGGTTCCAACCAATGATTGATTCACAAGTGTGTAGCTTGCGACTGCTGTTAACGCAATGACTACAATCATCGTGGGGGAAGCAAGACCAGCTCGAATCGCTGCATCACCGATAATGATACCCCCGACAATCGAAACTGTTTGTCCAAGAACAGTTGGCATCCGAACTCCTGCTTCTCTTAATATCTCAAACAACCCAAGAATAAATATTGCTTCCAGTCCAAGTGGCAATGGCAAACCTTCACGGGAGACTACGACGGTTGCTAATAGGGCAAACGGTAGTTGGTCAATATTGACAGAAGATAACGAAACCCAAAAGCCCGGTAGGAAAATAGCGACGATTAAGCCAATGATCCGAATAAGCCGTCCAAAGAGAACAAAATAGTATGGAAAATGCACATCTTCAGGTGATTTTATTAATTCAAAAACATTTATTGGACCAATCAATACAGAGGGTGAACCATTTACAATAAGAAGGAATCTTCCGCGTAACATACATTCAATGACATAATCAGGACGTGTCACATAATCAAATAAAGGAAACAAAGAGAACGAACGATCAGATAGCCATTGCTCTAATTGACCACTGCTGACCACGCTTTCGCTTTGAAAGTCCTCGAGTCGCTTCCTGACTTCCTCAATGATTTCCGGGTTGGCTTTATCATTCAAATAAAGCAGAGAAACCTCTGTTTTACTTAGCGAACCAAGGGTGAAAGATTCGGAATAGAGCTGATCGGTCTTCATTCTTTTACGAATCAATGAGATGTTGACATTCATCTCTTCAGTAAAGCTATCTTTAGGACCCTTAATCGAAACCTCTGTCGTTGATTCTTGCGGTTTTCGTTGTGGCACATTGCTAATATCGAATACATGAAAAAACGGGGTACCTTCCCGATAAACAATTAAAGAACCAGAAAACACAAGATTGACCATTTCCTTCATGGTTTTTATATGTTGGACTGGTGGAAGATCTTCAGAATGACTGCGAGATTCTTTTTTTTGGATGCTCAGTAGAATTCGATTAAAGTATTCATTTAACTGTTTGGAATCCAGCATGCCTTTACAATAAAAAGCTTGAATATAATCATTATTTTCGATTGGAATAAATTCAATATCAGCATAATGACTGAAAAAACATTTAATCACACGGTTAGTCAATATTCCGTTTTCTAACAATTCGTCTAATTGTGTCATGTTCATATCCGCAGGGTTCCTTTCTTCTTCGGCAAATAGCTAATAATGAATAAAGCAGTTAACATGAACACCGCACTAATAAAAGCAGCGGGATAAAAGTACCGTCCGATTAATGTTTGAACCCACATGTCACTTAACGGAATTAATGTCAGTAATCCTAATGAAAGCGAAGCAACGATGAATATATGCTTTTTTTTCACTGGTTGTAAATGACCTTTCACCATATCTGAAAGAAGAAATAATCCTAATGAAACACGGATGAGTTCACCGCTTAATAATTGAAACACCGCTAAAAAATCTACATGTGAAATATAATTCCCCAAGGTAATAAGTCTCCATTGTTCAAAAGCGGGGAACCGCATATCTGATGCAACTGCTGGGCCAAATGAAGACAAAGATCCCATGGTAGGGCCAAGGATCAGAATAACTAAAATGGTAATCAATTAAAAAAGGTTACCTTTTGTAAACGACTTTTTTAAGTGGTGTTGAATGAGCAACAATACAAGGAAATCTGCACTTCCTCCAAGAATAATAATGCTTCCTTTAATAACGGGTTGATATCCTTCAACAAGAACAGGGAATAGATACGAATAATCTTTTTCTTTAAGAGTAAAAGTTGCTACAAAAATTCCAAGCATCCAAACAACCGGCAATAAAACCGCGGAAGTATAAATAATTGATTTTAAGCCAGTATAGGCGGACCAAATACAAATCAAAAGGAAAGGGAGCATCACGATAAACGATGGTGTTCTCGGCAGAAAATAAATATTAATAGATTGGATCAGATCATAAAAAGAAATGGCAGTTATCGTGAAAACATAAACCCAAAGGAAGGCTATTAAGACACGAGATATAGCGGCGCCTGCACGTTCCGTAATCCAGTCATAAAGACATATTCGTTGTTCGTTTTTTTTCATAATCAAATAAAGAATATATCCCCAAAACAGTAATAAGACATAGGCAACAATTGCACATAGCCAGGCATCCCGTCTTCCCGTACTAAGCAAATGAGGCATGATGAGCACATGATTAGAAATTCCAATAAAAAGAATAAGGACAAATAATAACTGAGTACGTGAGAAATACATTCTTAACACCACCAAATTAATTCCCGATGCTGTTAGGATTTGTTTGTGTTACCAAATTATGCATATCGTTAGTAAGGGATAAAACGAGTACGAAGTATATTCAACATGGTTTAACGCCTTTTTTCGTATAAATCATACAAGTCCTAAATATTATCTATTAAATGGTTGTGAAATACGGACTATAGATGAAGGGAGAAGGAACTTGTATGGGAAATGTAGGATTTCGGATTCAGGGTGAGTTTGATAGACCACCTCGTAGACTAGTTGTTGCTTTTAAAGGGATTCCGGTTTCAAATATTGTAGATAACATGAACCGGACATCCTGTATTGGTAGAAAAATAAGGCCATACAATTCAGCACCACTCATTGGATGTGCTTTTACAGTTAAAACTAGACCAGGTGATAATTTGCTGCTACATAAAGCAATTGACTTAGCCTCTCCTGGCGATGTCATTGTGGTTGATGGGTAGGGCGATATCACTAATGCCCTAATTGGTGAATTAATGATTACCTGGGCACAAAAGCGAGGAATCGCCGGGTTTATTATCAACGGAGCGAATCGCGATGTGGGAGTTATTAAACAAATGACGATTCCAGTGTACGCAGTGGGTGTAACGCCGGCTGGTCCGTATAAGGATGGCCCGGGTGAAATCAGTATTCCGATTTCTTGTGATGGTGTAACCGTCCACCCAGGTGATATTTTGGTTGGTGATGACGATGGTATTGTGGTCATCAATCCTAATGATGCACCTGAAATCCTTGAGAAAACCCGTAAAACGGTAGCAAAAGAGGCTGAAATAATGGTGGCAATCAAAAAGTACATGGGACAGAACGTGGGTGGATGCAGCGCTTCTTGAAAAGGGGTGTGAGTTTATTGATACTACTAAAAGATAAAGGCAGTTTTTGGTAACACAAGTGTATTAAATTCGAGAAAGAAGTATTAGATGTGGATCAACAAATGTAGGATTAAAGCATATAAATTCGAAATCATGATCAGTGAGTAAAATAATTTTTTTAGAACTGCTCTCAATAAGAGTAGCTTTTTTGGGGGAGGACCTTCATTTTATACTGACATATAATAGTAACCTAATCGTTTTTTTGTTCAACAAACGCACCCAGATCATTTAGAAAAATGCATCTTCATTTATTTTAGATATTCTATTGTTAGTATACTAAGACTATGAATGCAAAACACAATGGATAAAATATTTTGCATTCTCTGCGTCTTTTTTTCTTACAGAAACAATATATTGTTTTTCGTAATTTTTATTCATTCCGAAACTTCCAAAGTTTCCTCTTATGGTACCAGGACCCAACCAATTTTCTGAAGGGTCAAAAATTTTATAGGTATATTTAATGTTTTCTCTTTTAAGTATTGCTCTTATTTTTAGTAATTCTTCCATTGAAAATCCTATATAAACATCTACTAAATTAAAGAAAACCATATCCATCCCCCTTAAATACTTACAATATATACTTTGCTTTTTATAAATATTTCGCAATGTTAGCATAAGAAGTGATAGTAAGGTCAAACACTAAGAGCTAAGAAATTTCTCTCTTAAAGTAAAAAATTGTTCCATTAACACCTGTTAATTCCCAACCTTCTTTACCAAGTGAATTCAACTTTTTAGTCATTGCTGTATTAAAATCAATATCGTTATTCAACTGAATCTGGATGTTTTCGATTTTATATTCAAATTGCTTCATCTAAGAACCTCCTTAATTATTTGCTAGGGAATCTTATTTATATTACGATCCATATTAAAAATGGTTTCACCTTCAAATATCTACTTGTTAATAAAATACAAAAGCTCTTATTTGTTTCTATTTTTTGATTAGATTTCCTTTTATTTTCTAATTTTTTATTTAAAAAGTTCTTTTATTAACTTTTTCAATATTAACTTTTGTTATATTTATACATTTCCTTAGCAAATGATTGTATATGTAATTGTAAAGATATGTTTAAATAAAGTAGAGTAGACTTACAAAGTATATGTCTGAAAGGGAGGAAACTATGAAACAAGTAAATATCGGTATGATAGGTTATAAGTTTATGGGGAAAGCACATAGTCACGCCTATCGTGATCTTCCGTTGTTTTTTCCAGATCGGCTTCGTCCTGAAATGAAAGTGATATGTGGCAGAAATCAAGAAGCGGTTGCAAAGGCAGCTGCACAGTTTGGTTGGGAAGAGTATAAGAGTGATTGGCGCGCACTTGTTGAACGTGATGATATTGATTTGATCGATATTAATGCACCAAGTGATGTACATAAAGAGATTGCGATTGCTGCTGCTGAAGCGGGGAAACACGTTTTTTGCGAAAAACCGTTAGCGCTTACACTACAAGATTCTAAGGAAATGCTGGCGGCTGTAAAAGACGCGGGTGTCAAGCATATGATTGGCTTCAATTACCGTTTTACTCCGGCTGTTAGACTTGCGAAGAAACTGATTGACGAAGGTGCATTAGGGGACATTTATCATTTTCGTGCTTGGTTTCTTCAGGATTGGTTAGTGGATCCGAATTTTCCACTTGCTTGGAGACTTCAAAAAGAGATTGCGGGTTCTGGTTCACATGGAGACTTAGGCGCTCATCTCATTGATTTGTCCCATTACCTAATCGGTGATATCACTGAGGTGATTGGTATGAGTGAAACTTTTATTAAAGAAAGACCATTACCAACCAATATGACAGGGCTATCAGCAACAGGGAGTACCCAAGGGAAAAAAGGTCCAGTAACAGTCGACGATGCCACATTATTTATGGCGCGATTCGCTAATGGTGCATTAGGTAGTTTTGAGGCAACTCGTTTTGCAACAGGGCATCGCAGTACGAATTCGTTCGAAATTAATGGTAGTAAAGGGAGCGTTATTTTTGATTTTGAAAGATTGAATGAGCTTCAGGTTTATTTTACGGATGACAGAGAGGATGCTCAAGGTTTCCGTCGTGTTTTAGCAACAGAACCGAGTCACGACTATATTGACCGCTATTGGCCAGCAGGGCACACGATTGGCTATGAGCATACATTTATTCATGAAATCGTAGAATTTATGGATGCGATTCAAGAAGATCGTCAGCCAGTGCCTAATTTTGAAGATGGTGTTAAGTGCCAAGCGGTCTTAGAGGCAGTGGAAAAGTCAATTGAAAAACGCCAATGGATTACAATATCTGAATGAGTAAGGAGCGTTCATCTATGCAAAAAAAAGCATTAATTGTTTGGGGTGGCTGGGATGGTCATGAGCCGGAACAGGTTGCCCAGCTTTTTAAAAACATGTTGGCAGAAGAAAACTTCCAAGTTGAGGTCTCACATTCACTAGATACATATGCTGATGCTGAAAAACTACAATCACTAGACTTATTGGTTCCTCATTGGACAATGGGGGAGATTGAGAAGAAATATGTTCTAAATATTTCTCAAGCGGTAGCCAGTGGAGTTGGCGTTGCTGGTTGTCACGGGGGAATGTGTGACTCATTCCGTAATAATGTCGATTGGCAGTTTATGACGGGGGGAAATTGGGTGGCTCACCCCGGTAATGATGGGGTTGAGTATATGGTGAATATCAAACATAGTTCAAGCCCATTGCTTGAGGGCTTGTCTGATTTTAAAGTCGTGAGTGAACAATATTATCTTCACTTCGATCCAGCTGTGGAAGTATTAGCCACAACGAGATTCCCGGTTGTAGATGGACCACATGCGACTAATAAAGCAGTCGACATGCCTGTTGTTTGGACAAAACGGTGGGGGCAGGGAAGAGTTTTTTATAGTTCTTTAGGTCACCATGCCGATATCATTGAAATGCCGGAAGTGTCTCTTATTATGCGTCGTGGATTTTTATGGGCAGCAGAAGGAAAGCAACTGGCTAATGAACGAGCAGATTCAGGAGATGTGCGGACATATACAGGTATGGGAGATAGTCAGTAAAAGGGAAATCACGTACAGAGCGTAAGGGGGAAGAATATGAGTAAATTGAAACTTGGCATTATCGGATGTGGAACCATTAGTTCAATCTATTTGGAAAATCTTCAAAAATATGAACATCTTGAGCTAGTGGCTTGTGCCGATATAGATGTGGCCCGCGCAAAGCAGCAAGCAGAAAAATTTGGAGTCCCTAATGCATTTTCAGTTGAGGAGCTATTGGCGGACGATGAAATTCAGTTGGTGGTTAATTTAACAATTCCTCGGGCGCACGCGTCAGTTAGTCTCAAGGCATTAGAAGCAGGTAAGCATGTGTATACAGAGAAACCACTTACTGTGTCCCGTGAAGAAGGGAAACAAATTTTAGAAGTAGCCAAGAAGTCTAACCTATTCGTTGGTGGTGCTCCAGATACCTTTTTAGGTGCAGGTATTCAAACTGCCATTCATCTAATTGAAAAAGGTGAAATTGGTGTTCCGATTGGAGCTTCTGCTTTTATGATCAACCGGGGTCATGAACATTGGCATCCCGATCCAGCATTCTACTATGATCATGGTGGCGGGCCGATGTTTGATATGGGGCCCTATTATTTAACGGCATTGGTGGCATTATTAGGTCCAATGAAGCGGATAGCGGGTACAACAAGAATCAGTTATCCGGAGCGAACGATATTAAGCGAACCTAAGAAGGGGACAACAATTGATGTTGTAACACCAACTCATATTGCAGGAACCATTGATTTTGCTAGTGGTGCAATTGCAACGATTACAACAAGCTTTGATGCATTTGGGGGAACGTCATTACCGCCAATTGAAGTATATGGAAGTGAGGGAACACTTCTTGTCCCAAATCCAAATACATTTGGCGGACCAGTCAAAATCAGAAGAAAAGATGAAAAGGAATTTGTAGAAATTCCACTCGCTTTTGAAAATCCTACTAATAACCGAGGCATTGGTGTCGCTGATATGGCAAACGCGATTCTACATAATGAATCTTTCCGTGCAAATGGTGAGTTAGCTTATCATGTTTTAGAAGCCATGCATGGTTTTCATGATTCTTCGGATAGTGGACAGCATTATCAACTGGAGAGCACGTGCGAGAAACCGAAAAAATTCGACTTGTCGACCTATTCGTATATCTAATTAACTGTTAAAAGAGAATTATACCAAGAACGTCATTTCCCCCGATTGTAGTCTGAAATAGTAAACAATGTCGGGGGGGGTGTTATGTTTAAAATGTTATGTATGGAAATATATGGTGGGACAAGGGACCTGTCCCTGTGACCCAAAATTTTTGTACCACTGTATTGACTTTTGTGATACTATAATTTTTAGTTGAATAGAAAAATCCGTTTTTTAGCGGTAGAGGTTCTAGCACCCCTCTATAAAAAAACTAAGATGAAGCAGTACTTCTCTTGGGGTACTGTTTTTTCTTTTGTCGGAAGGAGTTTTAAACATGTTAAAAGATGAAAAGGCGGTAGTGGTATTTAGTGGTGGGCAAGACAGTACCACGTGTTTATTTTGGGCCTTAGAAACTTTTAAAGAAGTTGAGGTTGTGACTTTTAATTACAACCAACGACATAAGCAGGAGATTGAGTGTGCAAAGGCGATAGCGAGTGAGATAAGTGTTACCCAGCATATTTTGGATATGCAGCTTTTAAATCAACTTGCTCCAAATGCGTTAACTCGAAATGATCTGGAGATAAAGGAAGGAGAAGAAGGCGGGTTACCATCTACATTTGTACCTGGCCGTAATCTACTCTTTTTATCATTTGCTGCTGTTTTAGCAAGTCAAGTCGGTGCGAAACACATCATTACCGGTGTTTCCGAAACTGATTTTAGTGGGTACCCGGATTGTCGCGATTCGTTTATTAAATCTTTAAATGTAACGATTAATTTATCAATGGATCAACAGTTTGTCATCCATACTCCGTTAATGTGGTTGGATAAGGCACAAACATGGAAGCTTTCTGATGATCTCGGTGTCTTGGATATTATTCGTGAAAAGACATTGACTTGTTATGAGGGTGTCATTGGAGACGGCTGTGGTGAATGCCCTTCCTGCAAATTAAGAAAAAATGGATTAACTCTTTACCTTGAATCACGTAAGAGAGTTGAGGAATTCAAATAATATACAATTTATGTAAAACAACAAGAATGTAACTTAGGGGGATTATCATGAGAGTCATTTTATATCTTTTATCTATTATTCTAGCGAATGTGATAACAGCAGCTTTTCAACCGATGACACTAGGTGTTTTCATCGTACCGATGGGGACACTTCTAATCGGAGCAACATTTATTTTTAGAGACTTTGTTCAAAATCGTTATGGGAGAAAGTTGACTTACGTCTTTATATGTATTGCCTTGTTATTATCAGCGCTTGTATCATTTTTATTAGGTGATACATTATTGATTGTCTTTGCATCTGCGATTTCATTTTTACTTGCAGAAACAACGGACACTGAAATTTATACACGACTTAAGTTGCCAATGAGTTGGAGAGTTTTTTACAGTGGCTTAGTGGGTGGATTACTCGACTCAGCAGTCTTTGTCATCATTGGTTTAAGTCCACTTGGTGCTAACTTTTTGCCATGGGAAGCTGTTCCAGCCGCTATTATTGGTCAAGTTCTAGTGAAAACAATTATACAAGGGATTGGTGCGTTTATTCTTCATCAAATTAACCCATCAATGGATAAAGAAATCGTATCACAATAAGAGAATTTATATTTACAGGAAAAGCTTGGATTAGAATATTATATATCCAAGCTTTTTTATGTTTGTTGTGATGTAACTTACACATTTTTTTGCACTTTCCCCATACATTATAGAATTATAGAGCATTACTGTAACACTTTAGGGCGCTAGCACATAGGGTAATAAGTCTAATAAATGGAGGAGTCTACTAAAAAACGCGGACTCTTGCTTACATTCTCGGAGGTGAATGGACAATTACTTCTATATCATTACAAGGTGAATACAAATCAGTGTTGGATATTCTTCATACACAAGCTGCCATTAATGAATTAAAGAATTATTTTGAGAATACGTTTTCGAAGTCAATGCGTTTATTAAAGGTATCAGCCCCATTGCTGGTTCAGAATGGCGAGGGAATCAACGATGATTTAAATGGGTATGAGCGTGTCCTGTCATTTGATGCGGCTGATATTAAAAATAAAAACATTGAAGTGGTTCAATCGCTTGCGAAATGGAAAAGAGTAGCTCTAAGCAGATATGGGTTTGCAAAAGGAACTGGGCTATATACTAATATGCATGCGATTCGAAGAGATGAAAAGCTAGATAATCTCCATTCGATTTTTGTGGATCAGTGGGATTGGGAGAAGGTCATTTCCAAAGAAGAGCGCAATCTGGGGACGCTGAAGCAAGAAGTTAGAAAAATTTATCAGGCAATCAAGTCGACCGAACTCCACATGTTTGGTCTGCATTCGCAACTGACCCCGAAATTACCTAATGACATTTTCTTCATTACAGCCCAAGAGCTTGAGGATATGTACCCCTATAACACAACAAAGGAACGAGAATTTATCATAGCCAAAAAACATGGTGCGGTTTTCATAATGCAAATTGGTGGAGTGTTACGTTCAGGCGAGCGACATGACGGACGTTCTCCAGATTATGATGACTGGGCCTTGAATGGGGATATGCTCTTTTGGAGTCCATTATTACAAACCGCGATTGAAATTTCTTCAATGGGGATACGAGTCGATGAAAAAGCCCTCCTCAAACAGTTAAGGTCATCTTTTTATGAAGACCGGAAAGGATTACCTTATCATAAAGCAATCCTCGAAAAGAAGCTCCCTTATACAATTGGGGGAGGAATTGGGCAGTCACGATTATCTATGTTTCTGCTAAAAAAGGCACATATAGGCGAAGTTCAAGCTTCGGTATGGAATGAAAAAATCAGAACTGAATGCAAAAAACAGAATATCTTTCTGTTGTAGAGTGCAATAAATGGTAAAAGCTTAAATGGAGGAAAGGAACATTCCCCATTTAAGCTTTATTAAATCTATCAATCATTTGTCGCCATTCTCCCAAGGGGTCCATCTTCATCAATAATATCTTGAATGTCATAGACGGATATTGGAAACATCGGGAAACCGAATACATATGGTGTCAGGTCATACAGTTGAAAATAGAGGACTAGCGTTTTGTCAGCGATATAAAATTCTTGGTTTGGGCTTATCGTTGTGAATTCAGATAGTAAATCAATATTACGCTCTTTGATTTGTTCGGAAACAAGGGTGGATAATCTTTTTACATAATCACTGCCTGGTTTAAATAGATCCTTGAGATCGCAGCGTTTCCCCTTTTTAAGATCAAATGTTAATGATCGGATAAACGTCATGCCGTGGGCGGCCCTATCATGGTAGGTATAGTTTGTTTGTGTAAGGCTTAAAACCTGTCGCTGGTTATTTTTAATTTCGTAATATCCGAGCATCTCTGCCACGGTAGAGGGCATATTTCCAACCTGAAATGAAATCAGTCCTTGGGCTTGTTGTAGAATCGACTGGTTAATTAATTGCTGGAGTTTTTGATTCCGCATCCTTTCAACTTGAGGATAATAGACTCTTTTTTGAGGGCCAAATCTGACAGCTTGTGTTCTTATACTAACTGGAAATGAAATAGGCATACATCACAGTCCTTTTTTCCATATCATATTCTTAAAGGAAAAGAGTGTGAAAAAAAGGAAATTGCCTTTTATAAACTATTTCCTCAAAAAAGTAATCTATAGCATTTTATTTTGAATAACTGTTACGACCTTACTTCCAGCTGGAATGCTCCGAGTAAGCCAGACGTTTCCGCCAATAATGGAATCTCTTCCAATCACGGTTTCTCCTCCAAGAATCGTAGCCCCTGCATAAATGGTCACATTATCTTCGATGACCGGATGACGCCTTTTGCCACCTTTGATGATTTCGCCATTTTTATCGCGGTCAAACGAAAAGGCACCGAGTGTCACACCTTGATAAAGAGTTACATCGTTACCAATCAGGGTAGTTTCCCCGACAACAATGCCAGTTCCATGGTCCATAAAAAAACTATGACCAATTGTTGCACCAGGGTGGATGTCAATTCCTGTTTTACCATGTGCATATTCAGAAATACCACGAGATACTAACGTATATCCCATTTTATGAAGTTCATGAGAAATTCGATGAACAATGATTGAGAGAACACCTGGATAAGTGAGCGCAATTTCTTCATAGCTTTTCGCTGCAGGGTCTTTTCGAAATGCTGCATCGACATCCTTCATAATGATTGATCTTAATGATGGTAATAGTTCAAGAAAGGTATACGTGTCTTGATTAACGACATCCTCGTCGTTTTTATGTGATAAGATTTCCTGTAACAGGCTTTGAAGCTTTTCCAGATTGTTTAATTCGTACTCCATATTCCGTTCTTTACTTGTACAATAGTATTCTGGTAAAAGTACTTCTCTAATGGTGTCAATAAAAGTAGGAATCAGCTTTAAACTATGATTTAATCGAGAACACAAGTGTTTTTTTGTATTTCCGATTTCTGTATGCAATTTTTTATAGATATGTAATATGTCATTTTGTTCCATCTGTATCATCCTCATTTGTATCATTAATTATAAAGTAACGTAAAATTCAAATTATTGCAAAGCTATTACCTTATTAAAATTGTATCGTTCTAATTGGTTTGATATCACATCTCTTTTTTCATTCAAATGCATGATTTGTCCATTTTTCGAATAGCTATAAACAAGGTGAAAAATGGACGTGCAATGAAGGAGGAGAATGAATGGTTGAAGCAATCTTGAGGTTGTTTGTGAGTGAGCAGCAGGCAGAGGCTGTCTTGACTAGTCCACTGATTGAATTAATTTTTATGGCGCTTTTTGTGGGATTTGTGGTGGCAATCCTGGTTCATTTTACGTTGTACAGCAAACTTAGGAGAATTCGTAATTATATCCGTGACACCAATTCGTTAGAGATTGACCCACTGAATCGAATTCAGACGGATTTTGAACAAATGAAACAAAAGGAATCGGTGAAGGTGGAGACTTTTGTTCAGAATAAAATTTCCGGCTGGCGTGTGTTTAATGTGCCAGTTATCAATCTGATTAAAATTGTTCAGATGACGGTTTCCATTTTTATTTTAATAGGTGTACTCGGGACGTTCATTGGGCTTGCAATGTCACTCGGCAGCATAGACACAACCGGTGACATGCTAGTGGAGAATGTCGCAACCGTCCTTGCAGGAATTGACGTCGCATTTTACACAAGTATTGCTGGGATGGGACTTTCGTTGATTATGACGATTGTTACTCGGGTTGCGAATACGGAATTTATGATAACCGATATTATGCTTAAGACTGAGTCCATTCTAGAAGGAAATGAACAGGATGGAATGGGGCGTCTTATTGCTGTTTCGGAAACCATTAATACCTCTATTCTTGAATTACGGAACTCGAATCAAGAATACCTACAGAGTATTGTAAATTCGTTTAAAGGGTTTCAGGAGTATACAGTTGGTTTGCAGCAATCTGCGAAGGATTTGGCGAAATTTAATGAAGGGCTTACGGAAAATCTAAAACAGTTTTCGGCTATTTTTCATGGTGTGCAGGAATTAACGGAAGGCTTTGATCAAGGCGTGAAAAAGTTGAACCAAAACTTTGATCAATTGTTTATTTACTTTCAGAATATGGACCAGCGCAATGAAAAAATGAGAAGTGCTTTTACAGAAACCTATAAAAAGGTAGCGGAATTAACAGCTGATCAAAAGGAAACGATGAATCATTTTCAGCAGTCAGTGGTTGATATACGAGAGTATTTTTCTTCCATTGCCCAGAGGCAGGAAGCAATTTATGGTGCGTTTGATAAAATGAATGAACAAAGTGAGCACTCTATTAATTTAATGAAGGAGAACAATCTACAGTTTGAGCGAGTGTTTGGAACGGATGTAAGTTCTAAGTTAACCGATATTATTTCTTCAATACGTGACGTCCGCAATGATTTTAAGGCCCTTGGCAACTCGATAGGTCGCTTGCCTCATGCGCTTGATTCGATTAACAAAGCCCAAAGTGAATATAAAAATCTTTTAACCTACCGTTTTGATGAATTGACACAGTTTACCCATGAATTTAATTCGCATCTGCAGGTTCATTTGACAAATGCCCAGGCGATTGAAAGTTACCTGAGTGAAGCCTCGCGTTCAAATGAGCAGGTAGGCATGAAATATATGAAGTTATTAAATGAAATCAACCGGACCATTACACAAATGGGGGATTCCTTCCAATATAAAGAAAACCAGATTGACTCAAGTGTGAATGCTTTACGGGATACGCTTTCGAAATATGTAACAAATCTCGAGGGAACACTTGGAGAAAAACTCGATAAAGTAAGTCGAAATATTAATGAGTACATGCTGGAAATGAATGAGGCTGTGAAAAGAGAGTTTAAACAAATTGGTGAAATAACAGGGGATGTGGGCCAGAGAAATGCTCGCCAATTGCAGCAAACTTTGGGTGATATTGGTCAGGAATTCCAGCAGTTGAATCGGCAACTTCAATCAATTGCTCAGAGTACGGTTCAAGAAAACAGCCGGGTAAGGATTGGAACCAATGATTAGTAAATACCAAAGGCTTTTTCACCGTGAACAAGAGGAAAGTTCATTTTGGCCGTCATTCACCGATTTACTGACATCAGTACTGCTGTGTTTTATTTTGATTTTTATAATCATGATGGTAATTAAATCCTTTCAAGTTCAAGAAATGAAAAAAACAATCGATCAAATCATGGGTGTCAGAGTGGGGCTTATAGAGGATCTCAATCAAAAATTCAGCGACGCTAGCATTGAAATTGATGAGAAAACTGGGGCCTTGATTTTTAATACAGATATCCTGTTTGAGTATGACTCATCTGTACTGAAACCGGAAGCTTTTACGTTTTTGGATGAATTCGTTCCAGCTTACTTAGATGTACTCCTTGAAAATGGATATGAAGAGTATATTTCAGAAATTATTATCGAGGGGCATGCAGACAGGGATGGCACCTATTTGTATAACCTAGAACTTTCCCAACAGCGGGCATATAGTGTAGCAGAATATATACTAAGTAGTGAGTTTCCATATAAAAACATTCAGGAGCATCTAAAAACAAAGCTAACCGTAAATGGGAGGTCCTTTACCGATGGCCGCTCCGACTCCGATGGAAACTATAACGGCCAAGCCTCCCGGAGAGTCGAATTTAAATTCCGGTTGAAGGACCAGGAGATATTGGAGAAGACAAGAGAATTGTTGGGGAACTGAAGGGGATGCGGTATTGTGCCGTGTCCTTTTTTGTTGGGGTTGGGACACAGGAGGTCCCTTGTCCCAGATTTTTCAGTATTGGCTGCTCTCGCGATATATGCGCAGGCGGAAAAGTGGTGAGCGTGTACGGCAAGCTGGTCTCGCGATACGTCCTCTCAGAGACGAGCGTGTCCTGCTAGCTGGTTTTCGCTTGACAAGCTAGGGATAAAACAGATTAAGAACTTAATTAGAATAGGCTTAATAAAATTATAGTCGTTTTCGAAATTACTTTTTCCTTTTTCTTGGATTTTAAGAATGTAAATAGACTACTGATCTATCTAAAAGCATATGCAATTCATATTTTCGTATGCTTTTATTGCATTTTTCCTTATAAAACATGCACAAATGTATAATTTTTACAATTTATAACTCTTTTTAGTTCATTATTACCTTTATTTGGATTATGTGAATGAAAATATACTAGTAATCTATCTAAAAGCATACGCAAATCATATTTCTGTATGCTTTTATTGCATTTTTCCTTATAAAACATGCACAAATGTATAATTTTTACAATTTATAACTCTTTTTAGTTCATTATTACCTTTATTTG